>JALSIU010000291.1 GCA_026989715.1 Methylomonas sp. | reverse complement strand
CTCCCGACTACGGAGCTTGCAGCCTATAAATCCGGCCTCATCACCCATTTATTAGAAAAAGACAAAAGCCTATCCAAAAAAAGTTACCGCAACTGGATAGAAATTGATCGCAACAACCCACAATTTAACACCCGCGAGCAAATTGCCGCCGCCGTGAATCATATTGATAAAGCCCAGTTAGTTGCCATTTATAAAAATTGGCTCATCACCGCCCCGCGCCAATTTAGAAGTTATGCACTCGGCACACAATTTAGTCAGGATGATTTTTATGATGTCAGCCCTATCGTAGATATCGATGCCTTTAAACAACAACACAATACACTTTAAGAGAGGCTTAGGATGATTAATATCGGTCACTTCAACAACTTAGCCATAAAACAAGATAATGGCATGCAGTTATACCTAGATGACGGCAAAGGCGGCGACATTTTATTAACGGACAAGCATCCCCCTAAAAATGTCAACATAGGCGATGAATTAAAGGTTTTTATTTATACAGGCTCTGACGGGAAGTTACTGGCAACCTGTAAAAAACCCTGGGTACAAATGGACGGTGTGGCGTGGCTCAAAGTTGTAGCCATCGGCAAAGCAGGTGCATTTTTAGACTGGGGCTTACCCAAGGATTTACTGGTTCCTTTTGCTGAACAAGATTATGAGCTAGAGGTCAATCGGCATTACTTAGTGCGCGTTTACCTTGATGAGCACAATAGAATTGCCGCATCCACCTATTTAAACCATTTCCTTTCCGATGAGGCGCACTATTTAAAAGAAGGAGAACAAGTCGATTTAATCATTGCCCACAAAACAGACCTAGGCTACAAAGCGGTCGTCAATGAAAGTTACTGGGGGGTTCTATATCATAATGAAGTTTTTCAAACACTCAACGAAGGCCAAAAAATAACAGGCTATATCAAAAAAATTCGTGAGGATAAAAAAATTGATTTAAGCCTTAATCAATCGGGATATACGCATATTGCCCCCTTAACAGAGCAGATTTTACAACGCCTGCAAGAAAACGGCGGCCAATTGGATATGTCTGATAAAAGCACGCCCGAAGTGATTAACGCCGCTTTTGGTGTCAGCAAAAAAGTCTTTAAACAGGCAATTGGTGCATTATATAAAGCGCGTAAGATTACTGTGACTAAAACAAGTATTAGCCTTAATAAGGAATAAAATAGCCTTTACACCGCCTTCTTTAAAGTATACAAAAAGGCTAAAGCCTGCCTCGGGCTTAAATCATCAGGCTCTAAATTCTCAATTAACGCCAATGCCGGGTGTTCTGCGTTCATGGCAAATAAATCCAGTTGCGCACTCCCCGACTCAGCTTGTTGTGCTTGATACGCATTATCTTCAAGCTGGGTTAATTTTTGCCGAGCTTGCTCAATGACCTGTTGCGGTATCCCAGCCAAAGAAGCCACTTGCAAACCATAGCTTTGGCTTGCCGCCCCCTCTTTAACTGCATGCAAAAAGACAATTTTATCACCATGCTCCATGGCCTCTAAGTGTACATTTATAATGCTGCTATGCTCATCAGGCAGGGCAGTTAATTCAAAATAGTGGGTGGCAAATAAGGTAAAAGCACGTATCTCTTTCGCCAAAAAATCAGCACAAGCCCATGCAAGCGATAGACCGTCAAAGGTACTCGTACCACGCCCTATTTCATCCATCAACACCAAACTATTGGCCGTTGCATTATGTAATATATTCGCCGTTTCCGACATTTCCACCATAAAAGTAGAACGGCCGCTGGTTAAATCATCCGATGCACCGATACGGGTAAATATTTTATCAATAGGGCCGCACTGCATCAGCTTCGCCGGCACAAAACAACCGATATGTGCAATTAATACAATCAAAGCCGCTTGACGCATATAAGTTGATTTCCCTCCCATATTAGGGCCGGTAATCACCAACATGCGCCTTTTATTGGAAAACTCTAAATCATTGGCCACAAAGGGTATATCTGACACTTGCTCGACCACTAAATGTCGCCCTCCTTGAATATGAATGCCGCGTTGCTTTTGTAATGTCGGGCGCGTTAAATTCAGACTCTGACTGCGTTCTGCAAAAGTACTGAGCACATCCAACTCAGCTAAGGCTAATGCACACGCTTGAATCGGCACCAAGGCCGCCGCAAGCGTCCCCAATAAAGCCTCATAAAGCCTTTTTTCACATGCTAAGGCTTGTTCGCGTGCCTGTAGTACCGTGTCTTCAAACTGTTTTAATTCTTCCGTGATAAAGCGTTCTGCATTTTTTAAGGTTTGCTTGCGTATAAACGTCTCAGGCACGACATCAGATTGTGCGCGGGGAATTTCAATATAGTAGCCATGTACACGGTTATATTTTATTTTTAAAGTGGCAATGCCCGTAGCCTCTTTCTCACGCATCTCCATATCCATTAAATATTGATTGGCATTTTGGCTTAAATCACGCAATTCATCCAGTTCTTGATTATAGCCCGCCGCAATCACCCCGCCATCTCGAATTAAAACAGGGGGGTTATCAATAATAGCGAGTTGCAATAAAGCCAGTAACTCAGGTTGTTCGGCAATTTGCTGTGTTAAAGTACGCAGACCATCACTCTCCGCATCAGCCAACAATTGTTGCAATGCCGGCAGTGCCGCAAACGTGTCGCGTAAAACCAATAAATCACGTGGCCGTGCCGATTGCAATGCCACTCTAGCCCCCACACGCTCTATATCACCTACCGAGCGTAAGCACTCTCTGAGTGATACGTACAAATCATCTTTTAATAATGTATCCACACAATCATAACGACGCTTTAATATAGTTTGATCCCGTAACGGGCGGTTGAGCCAGCGACGCAAACAACGACTGCCCATTGCCGTAATCGTCTTATCCAGTACGCCAAATAAGGTAAACTGTATCCGCCCGGAGGGGTGATAATCCAGCTCTAAATTACGCCGACTAGAAGCATCCAGTAAAATACATTCATCACTATTTTCTACTCGAATACCTTGAATATGGGGCAAGGCACTTTGTTGCGTGTCTTTAACATATTGCAATAAGCAACCTGCAGCGGCAACCGCGGTACTGAGGTTTTCACAACCAAAGCCTTTTAAATCATGGATATTAAATTGTTTAAGAATAAGCTGACGCGCACTGATTTCTTCAAAATGCCACGGTGGCCGACGCGTCAAACCAACGCGCTCTTTTAAGGCACTCGGCAAACTCCATTCCTCATTAAACAATAACTCAGCTGGGTTTAAGCGTTCAATTTCGCTGAGCAATTCATCCATACGATTAACTTGCTGCACAAAAAAACGTCCACTGCTTAAATCCAAACAAGCAATACCATAATTTTTTGCATAATAAATCGCTACTAATAAATTATCTTGCCGCTCCTCCAAAAGTGCTTCTTCAGTCACCGTTCCTGGGGTTATCACTCGTACAACGCGGCGTTCAACCGGCCCTTTGCTGGTAGCAGGGTCTCCGATTTGCTCACAAATTGCGACCGATTCACCTAATTTAATTAATTTGGCAATATAGCCTTCTGCTGCATGATAAGGTAAGCCACACATAGGAATCGGCTCACCGGCCGAGTTACCTCTTGCCGTTAAAGTAATGCTTAAAAGCTCTGCCCCCTTTTTAGCATCATCAAAAAACAGCTCATAAAAATCGCCCATACGATAAAACACTAAAGTCTCTTGATACTCTGCTTTAATACGCAAGTATTGTTGCATCATGGGGGTATGCACTACTTTGGTATTATTTGAGTTTACTAACATATCAACCTCTTACAACGCACCACATAAAAGATTAATAAATATTTATACTGTTGCATACTGCTCCATAATGCCGCTTTAAAGTAGCCTAAAAATAAGCCTAGAATCACTGACAGCTGTGATGAAATATCAAATTTTAACAAAAAAACGACGCATAACGATGGCAATTCTTAACTTTAAAAAGAGAAGCCTGAATCGCTTTGTTATAATTCCTTGTCCTAAATTTAGGTTAACAATATGACTTTCAATGACTCACCGCATCACAGCAAGCTATTACTTATTATTCTGGCCGGTATTATCTGGTTTTCATTACTCGGTTATCGCGACTTAATCGACCCGGATGAGGGTCGCTATGCCGAAGTGTCTCGTGAAATGTTAAGCACAGGCGACTGGGTGACACCACGCGTTAATGGCTATAAATTTTTTGATAAACCCCCCATGCATTATTGGGGTTCAGCTGTCAGCATGGCGATTTTAGGTCCGACAAGTGCCGCGGCAAGAATGTGGTGTGCCGGTATTGGTTTTCTAGGGGCTTTATGGATATGGTTTCTCGGTAATCGTTTATATGGTGCATCAACCGGACGCTATGCCTTCCTGATATTATCCAGTTCTATCCTTTATGTGGCGATAGGACATGCCAATGTACTCGATATGGGGGTGAGTGTCTTTCTGGCATTTACGTTAGGCGCATTTGCTTTGGCACAGTCCGCAAGAGCCACAAAAAGCAAAGCCGAGCGTTGGATGCTCTGGAGCTGGGCAGGACTTGCCGGTGCGGTATTAAGCAAAGGGCTTATTGGCATTGTCTTTCCGGGGGCGGCCATTACAATTTATAGCCTATGGCAAAGAGATTGGGATGTCTGGCGTAATTTATATATTGCCAAAGGACTGACATTGTTCTGCATCCTAGTGATGCCTTGGTTTATTCTGGTTAGCCAAGCGAATGAGCAATTTTTACACTTCTTTTTTATTCATGAGCATTTTGAGCGTTTTACTTCAGACGTGCATACGCGTAACCAGCCTTGGTGGTATTTCTTTGTGGTTTTGTCGGTCGGCTGTTTACCTTGGGTCGTCAACATTATTAGTGCCATCATTAAACCGACATTTTCTTGGCGCGTAACACAGCCTGGCCGCTTTGAAGCACCCCGCTTGTTTTGGGTTTATTCGGTCTTTATTTTCTTGTTCTTCTCTTATTCTCACTCTAAGCTTGTGCCTTATATTTTGCCCATTTTTCCATTTTTAGCGTTATTGGCGGCTGAAAAACTGGCTAAAAATAAAGCCTTGCTGAGTACAACGATTATCACCGGTATTTTAGCCATAGGGGTGGCTATTCTGGCTTGGAAAATAGTTGAGTTTGCACGCCCAAATAAGCCCTTAGCGATTTTTTTAGAGTTTAGGCCGTGGCTTATTGGTGCATCAATCAGTTTAGCGATGGCCAGTTTGGTGGCATTCTTTTTTAGACAAAAAATGCGTATCGCCATGCCTGCTATTGCATTATGCTCTATGCTCGCTTTTCAACTAGCTTCTTGGGGCTATCAAAGCCATGCACCTATACGCTCAGCAAAAATCATGGCAGAAGCCATTCGACCTTATAGTAAACAAGACAATATAAATATTTATGCCATCAATCAATTTGAATATTCCCTACCCTATTATTTGCAACGCACGATTACGCTGGTAGCTTATAAAGGTAATATGGCATTTGGCATTGGCCGCGAACGACGTGATTGGATTCCCAATACAACAGAATTTTTGCCCATTTGGCTGGCATCAGAGCAAGCATTGGCCATTATGTCACAAGAAACCTATCAAAAATGGCAACAAAAACAAATCCCAATGAACATTATCTATCAAGACTCGCGCCGCGTTGTCGTAGCAAGAAGGTAATCTACAATAAATATCCAGCCTCTTTTTGCATAAATGAGCCGGCAAAACATATCTTCCTGATGGCACTACTTGAAAATAGAGTGCCTAGCGCATGATGATTTAAGCCATTTGCATTAACTTAGCTGCCGCGCCACTTTTTTCATCTGCCGCTTTCATAACCTTAACTTGCAATTCATAGTTTTTAGATAGTTCAATCATTTCAACCATTGCCCCCACAGCTCCTACATTACTGCCTTCAAGCGCACCTTGTAACAAGCTGATATTGGCATCAACCACAGGCGGTTTAACTCCTTCTTTTAAATGTAGCAAACCATCATTTTGTTTTTCTAAATCTTTGCTATCCGGTTTGACTAAACGAATTCTATCGACTACAAGCAATGTGGTTGCATTTTCACCAACCGGTACAATCGTAATGGTTCCATCACTACCAATATCAATTTTATCCGCGCTGGGAATGGTAATCGGCCCATCTTCTCCTAATACCGCCTCCCCTGTTCCCGTTTGCAAAAAACCTTCCGGCGTTATATGCAAATTGCCCGCACGAGTATATGTTTCTTGACCATCAGGGCTTTGCGCCGCAATCCAACCCTCACCATTAATGGCTACATCTAAATTACGCCCCGTTGTTTGAATAGGCCCAGGCGTAAAATCTGTTCCTGGTCTTTCGGTCATCGCATAAACGCGTGTTGGCTGTCCCGGTCCAAAAACCGGCATGCTACGAAACTGCTCAAAGTCCGACTTAAATCCTGTCGTTTGCGTATTGGCCAAATTATTGGCATTGGATGTCTGAGCCAACATAGTCTGTTTTGCACCACTCATGGCGATATATAAGCTACGATCCATAATGACTCTCCTTTATTTAATGGCTATGCATTCAAGATGGTCTGCATAATGGTTTTTTCCGTGGTAATCGCTTGTGCATTCGCCTGATAAGTCTGCTGCGCAACAATCAAATTGACCAATTGTGCCGATAAATCAACATTCGAAGTTTCTATTGCACCCGACTGAATTAGGCCAAAACTCCCCGTACCCGGCTGCCCCGGAATGGTCTCGCCGGAAGCGGTACTAGCACGCCATGAGGTATCACCTGCCTTAGTGAGACCTTGAGGGTTGGCAAATCGTGTTAAGGACACTTTACCTAAAATATCAGAGCCACCATTACTAAAGCGAGCAGAGACGACCCCCGTGTCACTAATATCGACCCCCACCAAATTGCCGGCAGGTAAGCCATCTTGTGATAAATCTTGTACAGAAAAGTTAGCACTAAATTGTGTGGTTTGACCAAAATCAAAAGTAAAATTTAAGTCAGATACATTTAAAGCGGGATCAATATCGGTAGAAGCTATATTAGTAAAGGATATTTTGCTTGGGTCGGGGGCAGTCAGCGTACCGGCAGCATCAAATGTTAATTGCGTAGGGACATGCGGCGTCCCAGGATTGACGGCTTTAGTCCCATCTACATTAAAAGGCACACCATCAATAAAAAAATAAGATTGCCATTGGTTCGAGGTACCCGTACCATCCCCCTTTTTATCTGTCGTATAATACATACTGGCAATATGTGAATTGCCTTGTGAGTCATAAATAGTCACGGAAGAGCTATGGTTATAGGTCTTCGCATCAGCAGGGTCAACGGGAATATCCAACGTAGCGTCATAATTGACCGGTTCAATCTCCGTTGCATCTAAATTAACAACTGCGAGTACTTCGCTTGTTGCCTGTGGCGCACCTTGGGCAGAGCTAATTTTTAAAGGCTGGAAAACACCTTCACTAAAGCCTTCCTCAACAGTGGTTCCATTCGCCTTAAACGACATCAAGAAGTTACCTTGATTATTAACTACGAAACCATCTTTATCCAATTTGAACTCACCCGCACGTGTATATAATGTGGGCTTAGCGGCAGCGGGGTCTTCTGCCAAAGAGAAAAAGCCTTGCCCACTTACGGCCAAATCTAAATTATTATCTGTAAAATTCAGCACCCCTTGCTTAAATTGCTGGGCAACATTTGCAACACGCACACCCGCCCCTGCCTGCGTACGACTCACGCCACTGACACTAGCAGCATACACATCCGCAAATTCGGTTCTGGACTTTTTAAATCCAGCAGTATTTGCATTGGCAATATTATTGCCCGTTACTTGCAAATCTTTTGATGCAGCATTTAAGCCACTTAATGCAGTTGAAAAACCCATGACCTGTCTCCTTTAAAATACTTGTTTAACTTGACTAAACGCCACATTGCCCAATGCCCCCAAATTTAAAACCACGCCTTTAGTCGTATCTCTTAAATCAACACTTTCAACCTTGGCGCTCACAAATGTCTCCAGTGCCGTATTTTGACCCTCTATCTGAGCTTCTGCCTCTATACGATAAACACCGGGGTCAGCATAAGTGCCGTCATCTTTTTGACCATCCCACTCAAACTTTGCCATGCCTTTTGCCTGCGTTCCTAAGTTGAGTGTTTTCACAATATTACCGTTCTGGTCACTAATTTTTATGCTGACATTATTAGATGCAGACTCAATATTAACATTACCTGCAATCCCGCCACCGACTTCTAAAATTCCAGAATTTCCAGGGAATGCAACCGAGCGCCCTACTAGCCCTGATGCCTCTAATGCTTGACGCGAATTCATTGATGTTGCAAAGGCATTAAAGGAATCATTTAAACTGCTAATCCCTTCTACAGTACTAAACTGTGCCATTTGCGCTAAAAAATCACCGTTCTCCATTGGCTTAGTAGGGTCCTGACGAGTCAATTGCGTAGTCATTAGCTTTAAAAACTGATCCTGACCTAACTCTTTCTTTTTAGGTGCAGCCACCTCTGCCGAATTTAACCCTAGTTGCTGAATACCCTCTAAATGCAATGACATAATTATTCTCCTATTTTCCCATTCTTAATGTCTGTAACATTAATTGCTTCGCTGTATTTAACACCTCTACATTATTTTGATAAGACCTAGAAGCCGACATCATATTGGCCATTTCCTCAATGGTATTCACATTTGGCTTATAAATATAACCATCTGCATCTGCCATAGGATGATTGGGTGCATACTCCATAACCGGCGGTGCTTGACTCTCCACTACGCCTTTAATCTCGACCCCTGTAGTTGCACTTTTATCCATCACATCTTTAAGTTGTGCCGCAAATACAGGTTGCCTGGATTTATACACCTCATCTAAACTGCTACTAACGCTATTGGCATTAGAAATATTACTAGCCACTAAATTAAGACGTAAAGATTGGGCATTCATCCCACTTCCCGCAATATCGAAAACACTTAATGCAGACATAATTACTCTCCTCTAATGGCGGACATCAATCCTGAAAATTTACCATTTAAAAAGGTTAAACTTGCTTGATACTGCACCGCATTTTCAGCATACTTGCCTTGCTCAATATGTGCTTCTACCGTATTACCATCTAAGGAGCTTTGATGTGGGTTACGAAACAATAATTGCGCCCCTAATATTTCATTACTCATTGGTAAATGGCCTGTATTGGTTCTTTCTAGTGAATCTGCTTGTGCAGGCATGTTTTTTTGTAACACGCTATAAAAATCAAGATCCCGCGCTTTGTAATTAGGTGTATCGGCATTGGCCAAATTGGAAGCCAATACCTCACTACGCCGCTCACGTAAAGCAAGGGCTTGAGGATGTAAACCTAATGCATTTTTAAAACTAATCGCCATGACCTTTCCTCTTTTATCAATATTTATTAAAGGTGAAAGCATACTTCATGCCAAAAAATAATTTACTTTAATATCAAATAACTACAGAAGACAGTAGAAAAATCGTCAATTTTTTGCTTATTTTTTAGAAAAGCGGCAAGAATTCACCGCTTTTTATGATAAGCCGTCATAATTAAAAATAATTGCCAGACTAACGTAATTAAACCCGCCCCCATCTACTACCGCCTCAAGTCCATAAATCACACCCTATTGAAATACCTTATAATAATTATGCTATAGACTAAAACTAGAGTACCAACAAGGCATTCCAATACCTGATATCTTGGTTGCACCTCATCATATGCTTATTTATTTGACGCGGCCTTAACAAGTAACCTATCATCAACAAGGTCTGAAAATTTTCAGACTATAATTCAATCACTTCAGCATAAAAAGAGTTGCTAATATTTTGGCCTTTTAACCAAAAGCTAAAAGCAACCACTGAAATATCTATTCCACAATATGACCATTCAGGACAACACCTACTTTATATGGCATCCTGAATACGTATCTCAAGAGGGGCGCAACATGCAAAAAATATCTATTTTTATGACAAGTGCATCACAGCACAATACAAACACCACATCATCACTCACACAAACCTATTCACCCCACGGCAAGGCTTACCCAACGACTAGCAGACGATTATTATTCGATATACCACTGCTCATATTAGCCATGTGTTTACTGCTGATTTTACCCAATACAGCAAGTGCACACAGAGGCGCGAAAGGTGAAGTCGATACCTGCCGCATCTCTGTCGGTAAAGAAGTCGTGCATTTTTCTGCTTATACGCCAAGGTCCTCGGGTGGCAGAAGCTTTTGCCATGCGATTCCAAATGTCGAATTGACTCATTTAGTCATTGATTACGAGGGGAAAAAATTACGCCATACCACTGTTGAATTTGAAGTTACCAAAGAACCTGAAGGCGCCCGCATTTTTTACCAAAAACCTGAAAAAATCAAAAAAGGCTCTATTGATGTCATTGTTGATTTTGGCCAATATGGTGCAGGCGATTACCTAACGCATATCACCATTGCCAACCAAGGCGAAACCATTGATGCTCATTTACCTTTTTCTGTCGGCGTTGATCCCGATGAAGACAAAATCCCTTATAAAATTATCATTCCGTTTATTTTAGTCATCATCATTCTTATCAGCATGAAATTTATGACCATTAAAAAAGGCCCGGAAGCGGACTAGACACTGCCAATGCCAAATGGATATAGTTGCCACTTGGCAGCTATATCTGCCAACAACAAAGCCAATACGAAAAATACCGCAAAACCTTGCAAAATACGCATCAGCACAGCTGATTGAGTACCTGTTTGCCATAATGTCGGCACCCATAAAGCCACCATAACACCTGAGGCAATAGCAATACCTGTCGATACAACTCCCATCAACATCGAAACACACCAAGGACATTTATGCGGTGCTTGCGGTTGGTAAAAATTACACCCAGCTTCTAAGCCTTGCCACGGCCAATCACAACCACATTGAAACAAAAAACCACATAAAGGCGTAATAACGACCAATGTAAGCATCAATATCACCGCAGCAGCCAGACGATTTGACTGTGGTAGCGATTGCCAGTGTTTTATCATAGCGTTTTATACGTTGGTTTTATTTTTCCAGCGTAAAAAAACTCTTAGGTGCACCACAAATAGGGCAAACCCAATCATCAGGAATATCCTCCCATAATGTCCCCGGAGCCAAACCACTTTCCGGATCACCAAGTGCTTCATCATAAACATGTTCACATTCCATACAACGATATTTTTTATATGTAGCCATCAAAACTCTCCTATTAATAAACCCATACCCACAACAATTTCAATGCAACCAAAATCAGCAATATGGCAAAAAAACGCTTCAGCAATGCCGCCGGCAACTTATTTGCCAACTGCGCGCCAAGCG
>JALSIU010000290.1 GCA_026989715.1 Methylomonas sp. | reverse complement strand
AAATGCCCATTAACACTCAAGAAAAATAGGCTTGCCGAAATAACCAAAATCTGAGCGACCACCGGTACTTGAATTCCCGAGGCAGGATCTACCATCGATGCAAACCCCAAGCCCATGCTATAAGCAATCAATTGCCCCGCAACCAACATAATGGCAAACACCATTTGCAAAATAAAAGCCATGGCAATACCAATAGCCATTTGTTGCACCGTTACCATAACGCCTTCATAACTCATTAACTCGATAGGAGGAAGTTCAGGCAAAAAGGGCATGACAACCAGCGTGGTCAAAAATGCTATGCTGATACGTATTTTAACAGGCGTACTACGTACACTCAGAACAGGAATGGCAATAAACAAAGAGCTAATGCGCACAAAAGGCCAAATAAATAATGCCAACTGTGTGAGGAGTTCTTGCTCGGTAAAATTCAAAACTTATCCTATCAGGGTAGGAATTTGCAGCATAAGGTCTTGAAAAAAATCAATAATAACTTGTAGCATCCAAGGCCCTAAGATAATAAGCACAATAATGATGGTTGCCAACTTAGGGATAAAGGTCAAGGTTTGCTCATTGATAGATGTTGCCGCTTGAAACATCGAAATAATCAAGCCAACCACTAATGATGATAATAAAATGGGCGCGATTAATTTAATGGCCACTAAAACTGTCTCTTGCGCAATCAGCGAAATGGTATCAGGTGTCATAAAACGAGCCTATTAAACATAAAAACTCGCAGCTAACATTTCCAATACCATCGACCAACCATCAGCCAATACAAATAACATGATTTTAAAAGGCAAAGAAATAATCATCGGCGATAACATCATCATCCCCATTGACATTAAGACACTGGCGACTACTAAATCAATCACCAAAAAAGGTAGAAAAATTAAAAAACCAATCTGAAAGGCCGTTTTTAATTCACTGGTAATATAGGCAGGTAATAATAATGAAAAAGGCACTTCCTCAGGCTCCTCAAGGTCTGTGATATTGCCAATACGCATAAACAATTCTAAATCAGCATCACGCGTTTGCTTTAGCATAAAAGTTCGCATAGGCCCTGCGGCTTTCTCAATTGCCTGCACCGCATCAATTTTTTCCTGCAAATAGGGCTGTACTGCTTCCGTATTTATTTTGTCAAAAACAGGCATCATAATAAATACCGTTAAAAATAAAGATAAGCCCAACAAAACTTGATTGCTTGGTGCTTGCGCCGTGCCTAAAGCTTGCCTTAACAAGCCTAAAACAATCATAATTCGCGTAAATGAAGTCATTGTTAATAACATCGCCGGCAATAAAGTCAGCAGGGTCATTAACGCTAAAATTTGAATAGTGACAGTGTAAGTTTGCCCGCCTTGAGGGTTAGTGGTCACTGTAAACGCATCAATTCCCGGTACCGCATAAGCAGGCTGCATCATACTTAGTAGTAACAATAGTATATAGAGTGTATATTTATTCACGTACCCGCCCTTGCATTACTTGACTTAACTTCTGGGCAAAGCGCGTTGTCTCGCCTGCTTTATCTGCGGCACTTGCTACACTTAAGCAATCATCACCGGCTAAAACATGCAGCGTTTCCACTCGCCCGGGGCTCACTCCTAGCAAAAGTTGCT
>JALSIU010000289.1 GCA_026989715.1 Methylomonas sp. | reverse complement strand
TTATGATCCATTTCCATATTCAGTATGCTGCGCCGTACTGCTTTATCACCTCGCTCTACGGCAAAGGCATAGGTGCCTTTTTGCATATGATCAAAAGAGCATAAAAAGGCCGCTAAAGCAGGAATGGCAGAACCAATAGGAGGGTCTTCATGTATGCCTATATTAGGGCCGACTAAGCGTGCGGCAAAATCAGAATCTTTGGCCGGTGTCTTAGGGGATACTAATAAAATTTCTTGTGCGGCTGTTTGTGGGGCAATAGATTGGCTCCAAGCAGAAAAGTCAAATTTGGCTTTACGCACAGTTTCAAAGTAAAAGGTAGGAACCACTAAATAAGGCACGTCGCAAGACACCAAGCGCGTTGAATATTTCTTATTATCAATGTACGCAGGGTCTATGCCTAAAAAGTTACCCAGCTCTGCTTCCGAAGGCGTAAAGTAATCAATGACCGGCGAAACCGTACGAGTGTATTGGATAAATTTTGCCTGACCATCTACTGTGTTAACGTAGGCTTGTACATCGCCTGAATTTTGTGTAAACGTAACCGGCGTATCATCGCCTTGTAATGTTAAATGCTTGCAGGTAGCCAGTATATAGGCGGCAGCGAGTACAGGGTGGCCGGCGACATCAATTTCACCGAAGGGTGAAAAAATATGCATGCGAAAGTGATTCTCTGTATCGGCTGTTTTGCTTAGAAAAACGGTTTCGGTTAAATTAAGTTCGCGTGCAACCAAAGCCATTTGTTGTTTATTAAGGCCTTTTGCTTCTGGGAAGACAGCAACTTGCGCACCATTGAATACCTGGTTAGTGAAAACATCGGCAATATAATATGAATAATTCATGCTGTTATCCCTCTGGGTTAATTTCAACGCGGTCATTGTTTATGCGAACGGCATAGATCTTATTTTTAACCGTTTCATCTTCAAAACACTGCCCTGTTTTTAAGCTAAAGTGTTGCTTATATAAAGGGGATGCGACCATCGGCTCTCCTTTAATATCGCCAATTAAGCCGCGCGACAAGACATGTACTTTACCAAAAGGGTCGTAATTATCAATGGCATAAACTGCATTATTTTTAGGGATATAAAAAATGGCAACTTGTTTGCCTTCCACTAATGCACAAACACCCGAGTTAGCCTGTAAATCATCTACGGCGCAAATATCAATCCAGTGACTCATTACACTTCCTCCACTAAAGCAAAATGTTGGCGTTCATCTTCATTAGCAGGGCGAATTTGGCCGCGCTCTTCAACAAAGACGATATTTTCATCGGTTTTATCGCTGTTTACAAAATGACGGAAGCGTTTTAGTTTCTCTGCATCTTCAATGGTGGTTTTCCACTCACATTGATAGGTATCTACAACATGTTGCATTTGTTTTTCTAGCTCAGAACATACGCCTAGCTTATCGTCTATAACCACGGATTTTAAATAGTCGAGTCCGCCTTCCATATTCTCCATCCAAACGGAAGTGCGTTGCAGAATATCGGCAGTGCGTACATAAAAGATAAGCACCCGATCTATATACTTGATTAAGGTTTCTTTATCTAAGTTGGTTGCAAATAAATCTGCATGCCGTGGCTTCATGCCGCCATTACCGCAAACATATAAGTTCCAG
>JALSIU010000288.1 GCA_026989715.1 Methylomonas sp. | reverse complement strand
TTACATTATGCGGCCGCTGCTCAACCAATTCATTGCCTTCCATTAATATAGTACGCGCCAGTAAATTAATTTTACTGTCCATTATTTTTAAGTACTCGGCAATATCAGGGTCACTGCGTTCAATTCGGTTAAAAATCAATTGTGATTCTTGTGCCAACATATCCAAAGCCGCGGCCAAAGAACAGTTATTTAATAAATCAGCTGTAAGCTCTGCATTACCTTGAATGCTCTCCGGCTCCACTTTCTTATAAAATAGATTAATTTCATCATCAATCCTAAAAAAACGCCTACGCTCATCGACTTGTGAAACACTCTGACTCATGTTGTTATCCTTAATCATTAAATGGATTACTCTTGTAATTCATGTAAGCGCTGTTCAAAATTAAGCGTTGGGTCATCTTGCACCAATACTACTTCAACACGCCGGTTTTTCGCTCGATTAGCACTTGAGTCATTCGGTACTAAGGGTTCTGTATCGGCATGCCCTTCTACAACAACCCGTTTAGGATCTAATTTTTTATTTTTAAACATAAATTCTGCGACAGTTACCGCACGCGCTGAAGATAACTCCCAATTTGAGCGATACCAATCCGTCGAAATGGGAATATTATCGGTATGTCCTGCCACTAAAATTTTACCTTTCGCATCCACTACAGACTGTACAATTCGCTTCATCACCGGCTCAAATCCCCTTTTTAAAATAGACGTACCTGAATCAAAAGAGCCTTTTTCATTAATACGAATAATAATTTTTAAATCTTCCGTTTCAACACTGATCAAACCTTTAGCAATATCATCCTTTAAGGTTTCAATAATTTTTTCAGCTTCCTTTTTAACCTCTTCCAGCGCCTCTTCCATCAACTCTTTTTTCATCTCTTCCTTTTGTTCAGCCGTCACTTCCAAAGTATCGGTCATTTGAGTAGTGGATTGCTTAACCTCCTCAATCATTGTCGCCTCGGTAGAAGCTGGTGAAAAATGTTGTGCAATAATACTGGTTCCCATGGGCGTTTCATAAGCAGGAATATCGCGTTGCACCCCAAAAGCATTTTCCATTGATTCTGACATTTTCTTAAATTTTTTTGCATCCATAGTGGCAAAAGAAAGCAATAAAACAAAGAAACACATTAATAGTGACATAAGGTCGGCAAATGTAGCCAACCATAATGGAGCCCCTGCGGGGGGGCATTTGGGACAATCATCAGCCATCGCTAGTCTCCACCATCCGTTTTACGTTTTTTCTCGGAAATATACGAATTCAGTAAGGTTTCCAACACTTTCGGATTCATACCTTCTTGAATCCCGGAAATGGTTTCTAAAATAAGCTCTTTATTGGTACGTTCATATAATAAAACGTAGGCCAATTTATCGACCATCGGTAAAGCAAAACAGTTTGCTACCATCGCACCGTATAAAGTGGTCAATAATGCCACCGCCATAGCAGGTCCGATACTGGCAGGGTCGGACATATTTGCCAGCATTTGCACCAAACCAACCAAGGTACCAATCATGCCCATTGCCGGTGCCAAGTCACCCACACCTTTCCACATATCTTGCCCTGTCTCATTACGACTGACCATCTGATCAATTTCTTGTTGCAACATTTTACGTACAAACGCAGGCTCATGACCATCAACACATAAGCCGATGCCTTTTTTCATAAACTCATTAGGAATTTCTTCGCCTTCTAATGCCAGCAAGCCATTTTTCCGCGCCACATCAGCCAGGCGTACGGCATCTTCAATCAAGCCAACCGGATCTTCTTTTTTATTAAAAAAAGTTTTACCCAAAACACCAAATGATCGGATAAAGTCTGACAAAGGGATACGCATCAAGCTGACCCCCAAAGTTCCTCCAATAACAATTAGCAAAGAAGGCACATTGACAAACAGCATGACATCGCCCCCTGTGGCAATGGCAGCAATGATAATCCCAACACCGAGTAAAAACCCAACTAAGGAAGCAATATCCACAAATAACCCTCACTAAACACTTTTTTATACATTAAGACGCACACATTAGTGCTACTTTACGGTAATTTATAGTGGAAAAAAACAACTGCCTTTTTTCCACTACAATTTATTGCAGTATTAACTTCCGGCCAATACTACTTAATGAATGCGCAAAACTTGCCCCCATTTTGCCCACCAAGCGATCCAGCAATCGCTCTTGTACAGTAAAATCAACACGTTTCTTAGCACCAATAATATCATGGGCAACACTATCATCATTACCAAAATCATCCGCTAATCCTAGCTTGACACCTTGCTCTCCAGTCCAAACCAGCCCAGAAAAAAGATCATCATCGTCAGCCAAGCGATCACCCCGCCCTTCTTTTACTGCGTTAATAAACTGTTGGTGCACTTGCGCCAAAACTTGTTGCATATATTTCTTCTCATCAGCATTTTCAGGTGAAAAAGGATCCATCAATGCTTTATGCGCACCAGCCGTTACTAAACGACGTTCTACTCCCAGCATTTTCATGGTATCAACAAAGCCAAAACCATCCATAATCACACCAATCGAACCGATTAAACTGGAAGGATTTACAAAAATCTTATCGGCAGCTGAGGCAATAAAATAACAACCGGAAGCACAAATATCGGAAGCAACTGCATAAATCGGCATATTAGGATGTTCTGATTTTATTTTACGAATCTCATCAAAAATATAAGATGACTGAACAGGGCTCCCTCCTGGACTATTGACATGCAAAATAATACCTTTGGTATTTTCATCCTTTATCGCCGCTCTTAATGCAGCAACAATTGCATTAGCATTTGCCGCCTTATCTTCAGCAATGACACCGGAAATATTAATAACCGCCGTATGCCCTGCTTCATCTTCACTACTTATGCTACTTTTTAGCGATGGATACATGCCGATACCTAACACAACAGCCAAATACACAAACATCAAGCTTTTAAAAAAAATTCCCCAGCGTCGCGTCTTTTTTTGTTCATCAAGTGCTGCAAATGCAAGCTTTTCAATGGCAACTCGCTCCCACCCTTCCTGATCCTTTTTTACTTGAGTCTGTGGTTCATCCCACTGATTTTCACTCACTTTTATTCTCCTAGTAATAATTTTTTCTGTTAACGCTATTAATACAGCCGCATTTTTACGCTGGCAGTTAAGGGTGCTCTTTTTCTTTAAATATGACAATAACTTTCAGCACACAAAAACACCGCAGTGACTAACAACCATCAGTAAGAATACAATATTTCATTTTATACTACTCTTAGCATAAGAAAATATGGGCTAACCGGCAATAATTCAAATTTAGTTTTCATTCTCTAATAAAATCTGCAAATCAGCAGGTAAAGGCGCGTGCAAATTTAAAATTTCACCACTGACAGGGTGTGCAAATTGCAATTTTTCCGCATGCAAAAACAATCGTTTATACCCCTGTCGCCTAAATTCTTTATTTACTGCATTTTCCGTATAACGCTCATCACCCACAATAGAATGCCCTAACCAAGCCGCATGCACTCTAATCTGGTGTGTACGCCCTGTTAAAGGAGAAGCCGTCACTAAGGTCGCATTGTCAAATAAGGAGACGCGCTTAAAAAGCGTTTGTGAGGGTTTACCGGCAGAACTGACTTTCACCATCCGCTCCCCTCCTTGACTGACATTCTTTAAGAGCGGTTGATCAACCAATTGTTTCTTTTGTTGCCACTGGCCTACCAACAACGCTAAATAGCTTTTTTTAACACCATCTCCTCGAAAATAGGCATGTAAAGTACGTAATGCGCTCCGTTTTTTGGCAATGATAAGACAGCCGGAAGTATCTCGGTCAATACGATGCACCAATTCCAAAAAACGGCTTTCAGGGCGCAGTTCACGCAACGCTTCAATCACGCCGGCATTCACACCCGACCCGCCATGCACGGCAAAACCTGATGGTTTATTAACCACCAAAATAACATCATCTTCAAACAAAATATCTTTTTGCAAACTTGCCTTCAAATAGGCAGGTGCCGAGGCGACGACTTCTTTTTCTGCCACGCGCACAGGCGGAACCCTGACCCTATCACCCAGCACTAATTTACGTTTGGCATCGCAACGCCCTTTATTAATACGCACCTCACCCTTGCGAATAATGCGATAAATACGACTTTTAGGCACGCCTTTTAGTATTTTAAGTAAAAAATTATCAATCCGCTGCCCAGCTTCAGCATCAGTAATTTCAATAAAACGAACTTGGGGTATAACTGGCTTATTTTCTGATTTCATCGTCACATAATAGTAGAATTTATAAGCACATTCTATAAGTTAATTTCTTTAATCCCCGTTACGGGTTATAATTCATGGGTTATAGCAGTAATTTATTTTACTACCTATAACAGTGGCCATCACATTTGTCTCCGATTAACGTACGCATTAAACCAATAAACGCAATATTGTTTATTTAGCTTAACGGACAATAAAAAAACAGCCACACTCACTCAAAGTAACGTGAATCTATCTTAACGTTATTAACAAAATTTTAGGGTTTTTTTGCTCAACCCATGATGAGCGATATTCGACCTAGCAACAAAGGCCGAATGATACGACGGTAAGGCAAATTTACATAAGGACTAAGAATGCTATCACATTCTTGCTCTAAAGCCTTTCAATCCAAACTGTATCAACATGTTGGAAAAATTGCACCAGTTGAGCGTTCATTAGCTCCTGAACATGTGCCCTCCAACCCCATACAGTATCGAATGATTTTTGCTTGCCCATCATTTGCCGTTAACCAAACGGAAAGTCATGGACAACAAAGCCTGATTACGTATCTTCAGCACGGAACCAACTAGGTTAAACAAGGAAATAAATTAATGAAAAGAATGCTGATCAACGCGACGCAGCCTGAAGAACTGCGTGTTGCATTGGTAGACGGTCAAAAACTATATGATTTTGACATAGAACACCCTTCACAAGAACAAAAAAAATCAAACATATACAAAGGCATCATTACTCGCATAGAGCCAAGTTTAGAGGCCGCTTTTGTTAACTATGGTGTTGATAAACACGGTTTTTTACCCCTCAAAGAAGTTTCACCGACAGCCGTTCATTCTGATGACCCTAATCTTAGTCGTGCCAAAATTAAAGAACGACTCAAAGAAGGCCAGGAAGTTATCGTACAAATAGAAAAAGAAGAACGTGGCAATAAAGGTGCGGCACTAACAACCTATATCAGCTTAGCAGGCACTTATTTGGTCTTAATGCCGAACAACCCTAAAGCCGGCGGTATTTCACGACGCATAGAAGGTGAAACACGCAACGAGTTACGCGATGCGATGGCAGGATTGGAAGTCCCTGAAGACATGGGGCTTATTGTACGAACGGCAGGTTGTGGAAAAAGTACCGAAGAACTGCAATGGGATTTAAACTACTTACTGCAACTTTGGGAAGCCATTGACCGTTCTTCCAAAGAACAAAATGAACCATTCCTTATCTTCCAAGAAAGTAATGTCATCATTCGTGCTTTACGTGACCATTTACGTGCCGATATTGACGAGATTCTCATCGATAAAGAATCCTCATTTAAATTAGTGCATACCTTCTTAAAACAAGTGATGCCGCATTATCTGAATAAAGCCAAACTTTACAACGATGATGTACCGCTTTTTAACCGCTACCAAATTGAATCACAAATCGAAACGGCCTATAGTCGCGAAGTCGCTTTACCATCAGGTGGCGAATTGGTCATAGACCATACCGAAGCACTGACTTCAATTGATATTAACTCAGCACGTGCAACCAAAGGCTGTGATATTGAAGAAACTGCGCTTAATACCAACCTTGAAGCCGCTGATGAAGTCGCACGCCAATTAAGATTGCGCGACCTTGGCGGGCTGTTTGTGATTGACTTTATTGATATGTTGGCTAATAAAAACCAACGTGCCGTTGAAAATAGGTTACGTGATGCCTTAAAAATTGACCGGGCACGCGTACAAACCAGCCGTATTTCACGCTTTGGTTTATTAGAAATGTCACGCCAACGCCTGCGTCCTTCACTAGGCGATACCACGCAACTCACCTGCCCACGCTGTAATGGCCAAGGTGAAATTCGCAATGTCGAATCGGTTGCCTTATCGGTATTGCGCATTCTTGAAGAAGAAGCCATGAAAAATGGCACTGAAAAAGTCATTGCACACTTACCCATTGAATGTGCTACATTTTTACTCAATGAAAAGCGTCCTTCTATTGATCAAATTGAATCACGCTTAAAAGTACGCATTATTGTGTTGCCTAGCAGGCATTTAGAAACACCGGCATATGATATTGAGCGCATCAAAACAAAAGATGATGATGGCAATGCAGAAACGGCCAGCTACACTCAAATCAAAGCAGAAGCAACCGATGCGCCCGATTTTGCAAAAGTAGCCGCCCCTAGGGCAGAACAAGCCGCCATCAAAGAATTCTTACCTGATGCACCGGCTCCCATACAAAACAAAAAGAACTCGGCCAGTTTAATTAGCCGTTTCTGGGATAAACTGGTTGGCAGTAGCCATATTGCAACAGCAACAACTGAGTCTACTCAAGAAAAAACCGGTAAAACAAACGAGAAAACGCGGCCTGAAAAAAATAACAACCACCGCAAGAACAACAATAACCGACGTAATCGCAATAGAAATAACAACCGCGATCGCTCAAATACGCAAAATAACAAGCCGCAAAATCATCATAAACCTCAACATGCAGAAAATGTATCGAGGGAGCCACAAGAAAAAACAGCACAACCTGTCGAAAAAAACACTAATCAGTCAGAAACCGAAAGCAAAACGCCAAATCAAGCAAAACGGCAAAACCGAAGAGGCAATAATAGAAATTCCAGAACTATTAATGGCAGCGTACAAGCAAAGAAAAAAAATGAAAATCAGCACGCTAATTCCGCTGAACAAAATAGCAATAAACCAGATAATGCAGTGACCGATGCCGGCCATCATACGGCATCACAATCTTATGCCGCAAACTATCAAAAAACTATTGCCTCAATGAAAGCGGATGAATCGAAAACAGCCGCTCCTAAAGAAACCGTTGTGACGGACAAAACAGAGGACTAAGCCCAACACTGTTAATCACATAAAACCACTTAAAAGAGGGTAAAGCCTATGCAATGCCTTACCCTCTTACAATGTCTCCCTCTTTATTTTTTAAGAGGCTCTTTAAAAGTACGCCAACCGCTTACCATTGCACTGATAATACTTTGCCGCGACATAATATTCTCACGTACAGCAGTATAAATATGCATAATGATAAAGCAAATTATCACCCACATCATTAAATGATGCCATGTATGCACATCCTGACTTTGCCCAAAAAGCGGAATAACCCACGAACTAAATAAAGTATATTGCCAGCTATCATAACCGGCACCTTCACCATACAAAGCCACACCGGTAATAATCATAAACAACGAAGGCCATACAAATAAAGCATTCATTGCCAATACCGCCATCGGATTATGCCCTACATAGGTACGGGGCTCTTTGGCAATAAATGCATACCAAAGAATTTCATGCCACACGCCTTGCCAAAAAGACAACTTCCAAATAGGGGGTAAAAAAAGCTCTTTTGCATGCTCATTACCAGCAAAAGCCCAGTAAATTCTCCCCAGAAACCCAAACAAGAAAATATAAGCCGCTGCAAAATGTGCAAAACGGACATAGCCCATAAAAAAATGATCACTCGCCTCGCCTGATACCGTTGCTAAAGGCGAACCAATTAAATAACCGGTCACCGCCAGAACGATAATAGCCAATGCATTAATCCAGTGCCACAGACGAACAGGAATCTCATAAACATAAATGGCAGAATCATCATCAGGTTTTGTTAATCTTATTGCCATAACACGAACCTCCTCTTATGAGCCAATTGGCGCGGTTGTTACCTTAGCCAGCTCTTCACCCTCTTCAGTCATAACATGGGTAGAACATGCCAAACAAGGATCAAAACTGTGTAAATTGCGCAAAATTTCAACCGGCTCTTCAGGTACTTCAACTTTAGTATGCATCATGGATGCTTCAAATGCCCCAATATTTCCCTGTTCATCTCGTGGCGAGCCGTTCCAAGTCGTCGGCACAACACACTGATAATTTTCAATTTTAGTCTCTTTAATTTTTATCCAATGCCCTAAAGCACCACGCGGTGCTTCAGTAAAACCCACGCCTTTTGCTTCTGCAGGCCAATCAGCAGGATCCCACATTTCACCGCCATGTGTACTGGTATCACCTTTTTTAATATTCTCGATTAACTTATCAAAGAAATACAACTGTTGGTCAGCCGCCCACTGCGCTTCTAGTGCACGCGCTGCCGTACGCCCTAAGGTTGAAAACAGAGCAGGTAACGGAATATCCAGCGTTTTCAATGTACGATCAATTTGCTCTGTCCAGTATTCATGGCCTTGTGCATACCCCACAATATAACGCGCCAAAGGCCCAACTTCCATGGCATGACCACGCCAGCGGGGTGCTTTAATCCACGAATAGCTCGCAGACTCATCCAGCTCTTCAATATTATGGCTCGTCCCTTTCGCACTACTCACATCAAAATCAGGGTCTGTAATGCCATCCCAGGGGTGCAAACCTTTAACGCCTTTAGGGTATTTATACCAAGAGTGCGGTACAAATTCCTGGATTTGCTCAGGATCACGATGATCAATTTCATGAATAGTACTTAAATCACCATTAATAATTGCCCCTTGCGGCATCATTAAATTGGAAGCCGAATAATCATTGGCATTATCCGGAATATCACCGTATGCCAAGACATTTTGGCTAGATAAGCCACCACCATACAACCAGCCCTTATAAAACTGACCAATCGCCAATATGTCAGGTACATACACTTGATCAACAAAAGTTTTGGTATCTTTGAGAATCTGGTGTATCTGATTCAGATTAACCATATTCAGGCCACCAACTGCCCCCGTATCATCGACATTAATAGGACATGGCACACCCCCAACCGTCCAGTTCGGATGCGTATCTTTTCCACCAAATATGGTTCGAGTTTTCATGATTTCCTTCTGGAAATCCAAGGCTTCTAAATAATGCGTAACCGCCATCAAGTCTGCTTCAGGCGGCAATAAATACGCAGGATTGGTCCAATAGCCATTTTTGAATGGCCCTAACTGTCCTGATTCAATAAACTTTTTTAAACGATTCTGTACATCACGAAAATATCCGGGCGATGAATGCGGATGATGCGGGGAAACTTGTTGCTGTAACAAGGAAGTGGCTTTAGGATCTGCCTTTAACGCATTAACAGGATTCACCCAATCCAAAGCATGTAAATGATAAAAGTGCACCAAGTGATCATGTACCTGTAGAGATAACTGCATAATATTACGAATGGAGTTAGCATTTTCAGGAATATTAATCTTCAATGCATCTTCAACTGCCCGTACGGAGGTCAGTGCATGCGTCCCTGTACAGACACCACAAATTCGTTGTACAAAAGCCCACGCATCACGTGGATCACGCCCTTTAAGAATGACCTCAAGACCACGCCAAATAGTTCCACTGGAAACTGCGTTGGTAATAATATTATTTTCATCAATATTCACTTCCGCCCGCATATGTCCTTCAATACGGGTAACAGGATCCACCACAACCCGCTGGCCTCTTGCAGTGCCTCTATTTACTGCCGCACCGGCTGTTGCTGCTTTTACCTTTGCCTTATACGGCTTGACTGTAAAGTTTCTTGTTTCATTCGCCATTATTCCTGCCCTCCTTTTTGCTGTGATCTTTTCAATGCTGAAACAGCCGCATGAGCTGCCACCGCACCACCAACAACGGCGGCTGAACCAATGCCGACCGTATCCGCATTAGACTCAATACCAAATTGATTGATATTACTCAAACGGTTATAGAATCCTCCTTTATCCCAAAATCCATCTTCAGAACAACCAATACAGGGATGCCCTGCCTGAATAGGAAAGGAAAGCCCACCATTCCAACGAATCGTTGAACAAGCATTATAAGTTGTCGGCCCTTTACACCCCATTTTATACAAGCAATGTCCTTGCCGAGCCGCATCATCATCCCATTTTTCCACAAATTGTCCTGCATCAAAATGACCGCGACGATAACATTTATCATGAATACGCTGACTATAAAACATCTTAGGTCGACCTTGACGATCCAAAGAGGGTAATTTCTCAAATGTCAGCATATAAGTGATGACCGCAGTCATAACCTCCGCAATAGGTGGGCAGCCAGGTACTTTAATAATAGGCGCATTACCAATATCAGGCACTTTATGAATAGGCGTAGCTCCCGTTGGGTTAGGGTGAGCCGCTTGCACACACCCCCAAGAAGCACAAGAGCCCCAAGAAATAATGGCTTTCGCGTTTTTCGCCGCATGTCGCAGTTGCTCGGTATAAGGTTTCCCTCCAATAATACAAGACATGCCGCCCGTTGCACCTTCATCAAGTCCTGGGTTCCCTTCACAGGCAAGAATAAAATTCCCTTTATGTTTTTCGATGGTTTCTTCAATAATGGCTTCTGCCTGGTGCCCTGCCGCCGCCATAATGGTATCGTCATAATCCAATGAAATCATGGATAAAATAACATCTTTGGCCAGTGGATGTGCCGAGCGAATAAAAGACTCTGAACAGCAAGTACATTCCAGTCCATGTAGCCAAAGAACAGGGATACGCGGTTTATTTTCCATCGCATACGCAATCTTACCAACAAATTCAGGCCCTAAGCCCATTGCCGCCGCCGTTAAACTACAGTATTTTAAAAAGCTTCTGCGGGTAATGCCCTGTCTGCGCATGACATCGTAAAAAGTTTCTATCATTGTCGTCCTCTTAAAGTTTTTATTATTAGGATTCATATTGCACAGCACAGAAATATGCAGATTACATGCCAATAAAAAAACAATTTTATTTTCAGCAAGTTATAGGCAAAAAAAACATTAGAGCAAGAGGGATTGCAAAGTTATGTAACCACATTTTACGCAAAACGGTTACATAGTTTTCAACTGAAGAGATTGAGACAATACTAAGAGACAAGGTTATATCATTGACTAGCTAAACTTTATTTAAAATTAATTCCAATACAAGGCGGCTACCAAAGTAGGCTAATAAGAGTGATGCAAAACCATATAATGTCCAGCGCACTGCAATTTTGCCACGCCAACCATAACGACTTCTGCCTATTAAAAGTCCTGAAAACATCAGCCAAGCAAGAATAGAGAATAAGGTTTTATGTGCCAAATGTTGAGCAAACAAATCATCTATAAAAATAAAACCACTTAATAAAGAAACGCTTAAAAAGAATAACCCCATAGCAATAATTTGAAAAAGCAAAGACTCCATTGCTTGCAATGGCGGTAGAGCAAGAATAAATCGCCCAGGATGATGATTTCTCAGTTGCTTATCCTGTAAAGTGAGTAATAAAGCTTGTACTGCAG
>JALSIU010000287.1 GCA_026989715.1 Methylomonas sp. | reverse complement strand
TTTTGATTTTGCATTTACTCAAGGGCGCGGGGATTTTTCCTTGTGGAGCACTTGGCAAGCGGCAGAAATGACCCAAATGAGCGGTCGCGTACAAATGGCAGATGCCTCTATTAGCAGCCGCCCCAAACAAGCCGTCCCCATCAAACAGCTAAGTTTACAATTTAAGCTACAACATCAAGCGCAACAATGGTTGTTTGCTATCCAAAATATGGCGTTAAACTCACATGATACCCCGCTCGATATTACTCAAATCGCCGTGGCTTTAACGCATAACCCAGCAGGTGAACTGACCCGCATTGCCCTGAACTGTCCGCAATTAGATCTTGAGCGACTTAGAAAAATCGCTACCTTAAATAAATTATTACCCACCTCCTGGCAAAAATCATTACAGCAACTCGCCCTACAAGGGGAAATCAAAGATTTATTATTCTTAGCGGATATTCCACAGCAATCTTTTGCCATCAACGGGACATTTAATCAATTACACTATCATGCTATGAACGGCATACCCGGTGTGGATGGTGTCAATTTACAGATTAAGGGTAATGAGCAACAAGGCAATATATTGATACAAGCACAACCATTTCACCTTGATGCACCCGGTCAGTTTCGTAAACCATTATCTATAAAATCGGTGCTAGGCACATTACACTGGCAACAAACCGCCGATGCCTGGTTACTGAGTAGCCCTATGCTGACATTGCAAACGGCAGATATTAAAACCAAAACTAAATTTCACTTAAATCTGCCCAAAAACGAACAATCGCCATATTTAAATCTGCATACCCATTTTTATGATACCCATGATGTAGCCAAAATCCCGCCTTATTTGCCGGTTGCATTACTCAATGATGAGGCGCTTGTAAACTGGTTAGACCATGCTTTTCTAGCCGGCAAGGTGGAACAGGGCAATGTTGTGTTTCGTGGCACGCTGGCAGATTACCCTTTTCGCGCAAGTGAAGGCGTTATGGAAGTATTATTTGCCGCTGAAGATGTTCATTTACACTACGCCCCTGATTGGCCAAACCTCGAAAATCTTAATGCCGAAATTCGTTTTTTTTCCGAAAGTTTAGCCGTTCATATCAGCAATGCCGTTACATACGATGCCGCAATCGAGCAAGCTAGCCTGCATATTCATTCCTTTAGTAAGAGCAAATACCTCAAAATTAAAGGCAATATCCAAGGTGAATTAACACAAGCCCAGCAATTTTTAGCACATTCGCCACTGCAAACCCAAGTACAAGCCGTGACCAATCTTTGTGATATGCAAGGGGCTTTTACTGCTCAGCTGGATTTACAACTCCCGCTGACCGATTTGCCACCTAAAACCATCCTGAAGGCACAAACCGAGGCGGCAACCCTTAATATTAAGAGTGCCGATATTCATATAAGCGATATTAATGCCAGCGTGCATTTTTCCGAGCAAGGAATTTTTAGCGAATCTATCAGCGCACAAGCCTTTGGCGCACCGATTACCGCTAAAATTGATAGTGATACATTGAATACCGGTATTTTTATCTCCGGGCTGGCCGATATTCAAGTTTTGCAAAAACAGTACCCACATAGCGTTTGGGACTACCTGAGCGGCAGTAGCCCTTATCAAGTCTTAGTGAATATTCCGGCGAGTGCAGATAGTAGCCCACATATACAGTTAATCTCTGAT
>JALSIU010000286.1 GCA_026989715.1 Methylomonas sp. | reverse complement strand
CAAATTGTGGGTTGTTGCGATCAATTTCTATCCAGTTGCGGTAACTTTTTTTGGATAGGCTTTTGTCTTTTTCTAATAAATGGGTGATGAGGCCGGATTTATAGGCTGCAAGCTCCGTAGTCGGGAGGGTTTCTAGCTGTTGTAAATAGCTATTGATAAAGCGATGAAAGCGTTTTTCTATTTCGGGCGCAGAAATCACGGGTGATTGCAAAATAAAAATAAGTCCGGGAACATCTTTAATGGCCATACCAGCCGCTCCTAGGTTA
The DNA here is from genome assembly GCA_026989715.1 of Methylomonas sp. Taxonomy (GTDB): domain Bacteria; phylum Pseudomonadota; class Gammaproteobacteria; order Methylococcales; family Methylomonadaceae; genus Methyloprofundus. Next base: position 1,400 of record JALSIU010000286.1, on the reverse strand, counting down.
TAGCCCAGTTGTTGTTGCGTGCGTAAGTCGGCAAAAAAGGCTGTGGCAATGATACGGCCTAATAATTGGGCGGCCGCTTGGGAGGCGATGGATTTATCCGGTGCCTGAAAATACAATGCTAAGGCGGCATCATGATTATCAATGCTTAATTTGCGAGAACTTAAGCGATTGGCCGGTAGTTGAATGACTTGTGTTGCCGGTACCTTAACGGGCTTCGAGTGAGTGGCTAATAACTGTTGTTGCATAAAGTCGGCAATGTCTTGTGCTTCCTCAGCGGTGGTATTGCCTTGTTGCAATAGTGTAATGTGTAACGATTGCAATAAATTGTGTGCATGTGTTGCCAAGTCTTGTTGGGTGAGCGGGGTTAATGCGGCTATTTTTTGTGCATTAGTCCAATGGCGCTCTACTAAACTACGCTTCAGTTCGGTAAGGACTTGTTGAAAGGGTTGCTGTTTTTGCGCATTATTGAGTTTTTGCAAATAACGATTTTTTAAAATGCTAAAGCGTTTTTCGGTGAGTTCAGGTGCTTTGATGGCCGAGATAATGCGCTTTAATAAAGCAGGTTGCTGTTGGTCATAGCCTGATACGGCAATGGATAAACCACGGTCGGTAGGATAGATGGAATAATTTAAGCCCGCTAAATGGGCAGGGTAGGCATAGCTATTTAATTGCTTTTTTAACATGCCGGCCAATAAAGACGTTAATACCTTATGGCGTGGTGATTGGTTGGCAATCGGGGAATGTAGCGCAATAAATAAATTACTGCGTGGCACTTGGAAGCGGGTATCTAATTGGTGCCATAAGGTAAGATTTTGCGCCTGCCGGATAAGCTGAGGGTGCGTTTGGGTGTTGTGCGCTGTTTTTAATGTGAGCTCGGTCGGAATAAATGGATTGGGTTCCGGTAGTTTGAGTTCCGGGTGAATGGCCGAGTGTGACCAGCGGTGTATTAATTGTGGAGAAATTTTGTGAATAGCATAATCAACCTGATAATTGGCTTCCGTTTGATTGGTCGCTAGGTCTTTTGCATTGAGTGCAATCAGTACGCGCTCAGGACTTAATTGGCGAATCAGTGCTTGAATAATATCAGGTTTATATTGCTCCATCACATAAGGGGCACGTAGTACATCTTGGGTTGCGTAATATTGTAAGTTACGCGCCAGCCCCGTCACGGTACTGCTGGCACTTTGCTTTTCTTGGTAGCGAAATTGTAAAGTGGCCATTTGTTGTTGTTCCAGAAATAACCATTTTTGTATCTCTGTTTTTTGTAACATGCGGATATATTGAAAAACAATATCAATCACATCATTAACATGTGAAAGCCCGTTTTCAGTCAGGTTAATGCCTAAATATAGGCTGGATTCTTGTGCATTATTGCTAAAACCGGTTGAAGCACTGAGTTC
>JALSIU010000285.1 GCA_026989715.1 Methylomonas sp. | reverse complement strand
GCGGTGCTTGTATTCAAGTCTACTGCATTCGTTCAAGTTCATAGGTTGCGGAAGCATGGCAGTAATCAATCCGCAAGCTGGTGATTTACGACGTTATGCAAAAAAAATCCCCAAAGCGTCTGCCAGTTGATTTGTGGTGGTTGCACGGATATAGTCGTAAGAATATTCATGCAGATAAAATTTAAGGAGATATCTAATGATAACTAAATCATTTGCAGGAATGATGGTTGTGCTATCGGTAACTGGGTGTGCAATAAGTCAAACCTCTCAGGCACCAGTAGCAACAACTTATGAATATACAACCCAGCAAAAAATGCAAGCCGCGCACCATTGGGATGTATTGGCAGGAGATGTTGCTTTTAGGTTAAAAGAGCATATTAATAAATCGCCTATTGCGGGTCGTACAATCAATGTCATTTCCGGTAATAACTCACCTTTTCATAATGCATTTGAAGATCTTTTGATTACACAAATGGTAAATCAGGGCTTAGATATCAGGGACAATAATCATGGAGAGCTAAAACTAAAGTTTAATACACAAGTAATTAGCCATAGCGACCGTGGTTACATTCGCCCAGCGTATGGTTCGCATACCAAGCTTGCCTTGCTTGCAACAGGAGTATGGGCAGCTATTAATATTGCCAATAATTCAACAGCAGTTAAAGATGCCTTAATTGCTGCGGGTGTTATAGGTGCCGGTGTTGGAATGGATGCAACAGCTGGAAACATCGCTTCAATATCAAATAAGGAAGTTGTAATAAATGTATCATTAATGGATGGTGATAAATATGTAATGCGAAAAACGGGGATTTACTATATAAATGAACCTAATAGTTCACACTACATAAAACCCCAAAAGCGCATTTCAGTTGTTTCAGAATAGGAGCAAAGGATAGTGAAAAAAAACATTCATTTCGTCTTAGGAACAATCGTATTATTGCTTTTAGGCTTGGCTGGTTGTACAGATCAAAATAGAGTTAAGCCTGCTATTAAAGATGCAAATTTGATAGCAATTAACTATGCAGCAGCAGATCACTTGATTTCTTCGGCTGCTGCTATTTTAACTAAATCTAAACCACTTCTAATTACCAGCTTTGTTAATATAGATGATTTAAGGGCATCCTCAACTTTTGGCCGTATAACTTCCGAGCAAGTAGGCTCTAAATTTAGTCAGAGCGGCTATCCTGTTATTGAAATGAAGCTTAGAAGCAGTGTGTTTATAAAAGAACAATCAGGTGAGTTTATATTATCCAGAGCACTAAAATCATTGAGCACATCACATGATGCCCAGGCTGTTCTTGCGGGTACATATGCGGTTGGTGCAAATATGGTATATGTTACATCTAAGCTTATTAGAACATCTGATGGCGTCATACTTTCTTCATATGACTATACTTTACCAATGGGGCCAGACACAGCAAAATTGTTGCGAACGAGGCGTTAAGGAAGTAAATTCTAGCTTGCAAATAAAGGCTCTAATAAGAGCCTTTATTTATATACGGAGAAATTATATTTGAGTGTATAGAGTGTCAAAATGTTTGCATAACAAAACAAATCCAGCGGACAAAATACTGCGCCGTTTCGCTGCGCTACACTCTGCAGTATTTTGCAGCTGATTTGTAACGTTAGTGCGGCAAGCGAAGCTTGTCGTTTCTGTTCGGGTGAAA
>JALSIU010000284.1 GCA_026989715.1 Methylomonas sp. | reverse complement strand
TGGTTGCTTGACCATGCTAGAGACCCGATTTTATTATGTGTATTAGGTAAGATATCTATCAAGTGTCAATTTTCTGAGAAAGCAAAAAAATATTTAGCTCAAAGTATTGGTATTGAGCCAACGGTTGAAGCTTATCGCGTATTAGGGAATTTCTTGGCAGAAGAAGGCGACCAAGAGCGAGCAAGTGAGTGTTATAAGTTAGGATTAGAATTGGCTTCTAGTCAAGTAGTCAGTAATGTCAGCACTATGTAGTTAGGGGTGAGTTTGCTCACCCTTGTTATTGGTTAATCAATCGTAGCAATAATGGTCGCACGTCTTGGCGCAGGGTGGCCTTCAATCGTTAAATTTGGGTCGTTGGGGTCTAAAAAATCTTGCAGTGAATTGAACGTCATCCAAGGGGTCGAACGTTGTTCTGCAATGCTTGTTTGATTGATGTCAATTACTTGCATGTTTTTAAAACCACAGCGTTGCATCCAACTCATAAGTGTTGCGCAACTGGGTAAGAACCATACATTGCGCATCCGTGCATAACGCCCTTCAGGGACTAGAACTTCACCTAGTTCTCCCTCAATAACCAGTGTTTCAAGAACTAACTCTCCACCACTGCGTAAGCGATTGCGTAAATCTATTAAATGGTCGATAGGTGAGCGTCGATGATAGAGTACTCCCATAGAAAATACGGTATCAAATAGACTGGTTTTTTCCGGAATATCTTCTAAGGCAAGAGGCAAAACATAGACGGGGGCTTCGCCGTATAAACGTCGGATGGCTTGGAATTGCAATACATGCAATTGTACCGGGTCTATGCCTACGACCATTCGGGCACCTGCGCCATGCATGCGCCAGCAATGATAGCCGTTACCACAGCCGACATCTAGCACGACACGCTGAGCGAGTGGACTGATATGGTCTTTAATGCGTTCCCATTTCCAGTCAGAGCGCCACTCGGTGTCTAGTTGGAGGCCAAATAAATCATAAGGCCCTTTACGCCAAGGGAAAAGGCCTTTTAAGCCTAGTTCGAGTTGTTGGTGTTCATTTGTGGACAGCTCATTTGTTTTGCCAATACTGAAGGTGTTATTGTCCAGTTGTTTGCTGTGATTTTTGGGGGTAGGTAATTGCTTAACGGCATCATTCCATAAGGTAAAATTTCCATGTGCGGCAGGGTTAAGTTTTTGATAAATCTGGTTAGGTAATAAGGCAGCCCAGTGTGCGGCATGACGCTCAATAAGTTCTTGATATAGAGGTTGATAGTCAATCATTTTAAAGCAATCATAGAGGCAAAATTAAAATACTGGAACCAGACTTCGGCATTATCAAAGCCAGATTGTAATAAGCGTGTTTTATGTTGTGAAAATGACTCGGGAATCAGTACGTTTTCTAATGCAGCGCGTTTTTGGCTAATTTCCATATCACTATAGCCATTGGCTTTTTTAAAAGCATGGTGCATTTCTGTTTGGAGTATTTGTTGGCGTGTGTCATTAAACATTAATTTTTCTGATAGAATTAACAAACCACCTGGACGTAGTCCTGTATAGATTTTTTTAATGAAGGCATCACGTTCATTGACCGGAATAAACTGTAGCGTAAAATTTAATACCACAACCGATGCCTTTTCGATAATGATGTCTTGAATATCGCTATAAACTAATTTAACAGGTGTACTTGCCGTATCACGAGCAATAATTTTTTCGCAACGTGATAGCATTGCTGATGAATTATCAACGGCAATAATGGTGCAATTCGGTTGCGTGATTTTATGGCGCATCGATAGTGTTGCTGCACCTAATGAGCAACCTAAGTCATAGCAATTGCTGTCGGCTTGCGCAAAGCGGCTACTAAGTAAGCCAATAGCCGAGATAATAGCACTGTATCCTGGTACGGAACGCTGTATCATGTCGGGAAAGACATCGACGACGCTGTTATCAAATTGGAAGCCGTCAACCTCACCGAGGGGGCTTGCAAATAAAGTATCTTTTTGTGAGTTCATTTTGGTCAGCATAAAAATAGAAAGCTAATTTTACTTAAAATTATGCTTTTTGTACGCATTAATCGTTAAGTTAAGCATTATTAATTAAGGAAACTTCAATATTATGGCAGATATAAACAATCAACAAATTGAGCAAGTCAAAGCGTTTTTATTACAGCTACAAGATGATATTTGTACTGGACTACAAGGGGCTGATGGTGGAGGGGGGTTTATTGAAGATGCATGGGATAGGTCGGAAGGAGGAGGTGGGCGTTCACGCGTCTTAACTAATGGTGCTGTTTTTGAACAAGCTGGCGTTAATTTTTCCCATGTTTTTGGGCAAAAATTACCACCTTCTGCCACCGCAAAACGTCCGGAATTGGAAGGGCGTGATTTTCAGGCTATGGGCGTGTCATTAGTGATTCATCCGCACAATCCACATGTTCCTACTTCACATGCTAATGTGCGTTTTTTTATTGCTGAGAAAGCTGGGGAAGAACCTATCTGGTGGTTTGGCGGCGGCTTTGATTTAACGCCTTTTTATCCGGTAAAAGCAGACGTGATAGCATGGCATACCGTCGCAAAAGCAGCATGCGAACCTTTTGGTGCAGAAGTTTATGCTAAGTATAAAAAATGGTGTGATGAATATTTTTATTTAAAACATCGAGATGAGACGCGGGGTGTGGGCGGTTTGTTTTTTGATGACTTGAATGCCCCTGGGTTTGAGCAAAGTTTTGCGTTTATGCAGAGTGTGGGCGAACATTTCTTAAAGGGCTATTTACCCATTGTTGAAAAACGTAAAGAGACACCTTACGGAGAGCAGGAACGAAATTTCCAATTATATCGTCGTGGTCGTTATGTAGAATTTAATTTAGTGTATGACCGTGGCACTTTATTTGGATTGCAGTCAGGCGGGCGTACCGAATCTATTTTAATGTCAATGCCGCCCGTGGTGCATTGGCAATATGATTGGCATCCTGAAAAAGGAAGCCCTGAAGCAGTGCTGTATGATGAGTATTTACAGCCTCATAATTGGCTGGGCTAAATTGATAGACTTAAGAACCTAATGAACGTTTTTTAAGCATAGACCAGGTGCGTATTTGCGCGACTGGTCTAGCATTTTGTACAACAAATATCCGCTTAACTTTTATTTTTCGCTTCTAGCTTGCTAATGACTTTATCTAACGATCCTGCTTCTTTTATCATTTGGCTAAAAGATTCACGATTGCTAATGACTAAGCTAATTCCTTCGACTTTAATATCATAGATTTTCCAGTGACCATTGCGTAGTATCATAGAATAATCAATATTTGATTCGGGTTTGTCTGCTTGATGTACGGTCGTTTTAACTAAGGTTTTTTTATCCCCGGGTTGTAACTTTAAGGGGGAGTATTGAATCGTCCAGTCTTTGAATTGTTCGGTAAAGGTTGAGCTATAAGTATTAATCAGTAAGTTTTTAAATGCCGCAATAAACTGTTTTTTCTGTTGTTTGCTGGCTTTCCGCCAATGTTTACCTAAAACCAAGGCAGACATGCGCACTGTATCTACATTAGGGAAAATATTTTGCTCAACAAAATGCCGCACTTGGGTTTTGTTTTTGGCAAAGTTAGGATCGGCCAATTTGGCCAAGAGCATTTGTGATGTATTTTCGATAACCTGTTGTGGTGCTAGCAAGGCTTGTTGAGTGTTTGCTATTGCAAGATTGGCAAATGTAAGCAACAGGCTCAGTAAGATAAAACGGGGCAATAATAAAGTAGTCATAATGAAGGTTGTATTAATATGAGTGGTACTTTTCTGTACAATAACACATGGTTATCAAGGGATGGGGTTTATTGAGATCTCACCCCGAAAACACTATTTTAATAAATGGGAGCTAGGTTTGTATAGGTTCCTATGCAAACAAATTGTATAAATAAACAGAATGAATAATAGCATTAATTTTCCAAAAACACGTATGCGGCGCATGCGTTATCATGAATTTTCTCGTCGCTTGATGTCGGAAAACCAATTATCAAGTGCCGACTTGATTTACCCTCTGTTTGTGATTGAAGGTGAAAACTGTCGCGAAGCAATCGCTTCAATGCCAGGGGTAGAACGCTTAAGTATTGATTTATTGGTACAGGAAGCGGTTGCCTGTCATGCTTTGGGAATTCCTATGATCGCATTATTTCCGGTTACACCCGTTGCGGCAAAATCAGATGATGCAGCAGAAGCTTATAACCCTGATGGATTAGCGCAACGCGCTGTGCGAGCCATTAAAGCGGCTTGTCCGCAATTAGGTGTGATGACTGATGTAGCTTTAGACCCATTCACTTCGCATGGGCAAGATGGTTTAATGAATGCGCAAGGCTATATAGTCAATGATATGACAGTGGAGGTGCTGGTAAAACAGGCGCTATCACATGCAGAGGCAGGAGCTGATGTCGTTGCACCGTCTGATATGATGGATGGGCGTATTGCCGCCATTAGAAGCGCATTAGAAGCGGAAGCGTATGTTAATACACAAATTTTGGCCTATTCTGCTAAATATGCTTCCAGTTTCTACGGCCCTTTTCGAGATGCTGTCGGTTCTGCCGGTAATTTAGGCAAAGGTAATAAGTATAGCTACCAGATGGATCCTGCCAATTCAGATGAAGCCTTACGTGAAGTGCAATTAGACTTAGCGGAAGGCGCTGATATGGTTATGGTGAAACCGGGGATGCCGTATTTGGATATTATCCGGCGCGTTAAAGATGAATTTAAAGTCCCCGTGTTTGCCTACCAAGTTAGTGGTGAATATGCCATGTTAAAAGCGGCGAGTCAAAACGGTTGGCTGGATGAGCGGCAAGTGGTTTTGGAATCACTCTTAGCTTTTAAGCGTGCAGGAAGCGATGCCATTTTGACATACTATGCCAAAGTGGTCGCGGCTTGGCTAAAGGAGTCATCATGAACTCTTTAGATCGATATGCTGTTTTTGGTTCCCCCATAAAACATAGTAAATCACCCCGTATTCACCAACTCTTTGCCGAACAAACGGAGCAAGTATTGCAATATACGGCTGAATTAGTGGATGCTGAGCAGTTTGAAGTTGCCGTCTCTCATTTTTTTAGCAATGGTGGGCGCGGATTGAATTGTACGGTACCGCTTAAAGAATTGGCATGGCAATATGCACCGCATAAAACTGAGCGGGCACAATTGGCGAAAGCGGTGAATACCTTGATTATGCAAGTAGATGGGAGCCTTCTGGGGGATAATACCGATGGCATCGGTTTGGTCACGGATTTAATGTTAAATCATCATATTTGTCTTAAGCATAAAAAAATCCTTATTTTAGGCGCGGGCGGTGCAACGCGCGGTATTATTTTGCCATTGCAAGAGCAAATGCCGCTATCTGTGACGGTCGCTAACCGAACCGTTGCCAAAGCCGTTAGCATTGCTAATGAGTTTAAGCATAAAGGTCTTGTGACTGGTTGTGGTTATTCCGATTTGGCGGGACAGCGTTTTGATTTAATTTTAAATGCAACTTCTGCCAGCTTGACAGGGGAATTACCGCCATTAGCGGATACGCTTTTGGCCGAGCAAGGTAGTTGTTATGACTTGGCTTATGCCAATGAGCCGACGGCATTTGTACGCTGGGGACAGTCACAGCATGCAATACATAGCTTGGATGGTTTAGGCATGTTGGTGGAGCAGGCGGCAGAAGCCTTTTATCTTTGGCGTGGCGTGCGCCCGGATACAAAAGCCGTTATACAAACATTGGCTACCGAACGTCAATAGCTGCTCTATCGTCTGCTATGCCTCAATATCAACAGGTATTACGAATCGTGCTACTTGGTAGTTTATGCCTCCTGCTGACGGGATGTTTTTACTGGTGGCGAGCGTATCAAACGTATTTGCAGATGAGTGAGTTTGACGATAATTTCGCAATTAGCCAGAGCGATGATTTTATTGTACGCTTTAAACACCCGCTTTTATTCGGCGATGACATTATCGCCTTGGCAAAGCTACGCCCCAGTCGAGAAATAAATACGCCTACAGGGCAAAAATGGCAGTATATATTTCGTAAAGTCGATGCAGACGGCCATATACTTCAGCCTGAAATCAAGTTTTATTGCCAGCTGACGCTTAATCATGATGATAAAGTTACCGAACTCGCTTTTTCATCGCTTTTTTTACAAATTGCCCCGCCTGAATTTTTAGCACTTTCATTTCGCTCGTTAGGCAGTGGCAAAATTGATAAGCTCAATCGGCGGCTAAAAGTTGATACCGATAGCATCAGCAAAATTAATGCAGATTTGCCCTTAAAATCTGCTGTATTGGCGCATTTAGGAGAACCTTTATGGGTGACAGATACAGCGACACAAGAAATCTATACTTACCACTTTAAATTGGAAGCGTATGCGGTTGCAACAGGTTATGAGGATCGTACTTTAAGTGTCGTAAAGTTAAGTTTTGCTAAAGAGACTCAAGAAATGACACGTATGGCAGGGCGGTTTGCCGGCTTGAAAATATCGATTAATTACAAGAATTATCAGGCGCAGTAGATTATATGTTAATGGTGGTCTTCTAAAATGTTTAATCAAGTTGAGTGCGCTGTGTTTTAATACATTATATAAACTATCTTATAAATCGTTATGTAGATGATATTAAAGAGTGACTTATGTCGATAGTCCAAAAAATTTTATTAAATATGCTTATTGCGCTGGCTTATTTTGTCGGAGGAGTCATAGGGGGCGCGTTGATAACCGAACCGACTAATTCTTCACCCGTATGGCCTGCTGCGGGTATTGCTTTAGCTGTGGTGCTTATTTACGGTAAACGCGTAATTCTCGGCTTACTTATCGGCGCTTTTTTTGCACAGTTGTATATTGGGCTTGTGCATTACGGTTTAGTGATTAACGTTGATTTTATCGAGCTTTCTATTTATAAAGCCATTGCCTCGACTGCCCAAGCTGTTTTAGGTGCTGTTTTGGTGAAATGGCGAGTGAAGCAGTTTGATAGCTTGCTGGACAGCTCTCAAATTATTTTATTCTTTTTTTATGGCGCGTTACTGAGTTGCATATTGGCACCTAGTTTATGCATCAGCTTATTTTATTTTACAGGCATTATCACCGCAAATGACGTTTTGCTAGGTTGGTTTACTTGGTGGGTTGGTGATGTTGTGGGCATTTTTATTTTTACGCCCGTTATGTTTTGCTTTTTTGCATCTAATCAATCTGTTTGGCGGCCAAGGCGACACACGATTGCCGCACCGTTATTATTTTTGTTATTAGTTGTGTCGGGCATATTTGCTTATTCAAATTTGCAAGAGTCGACACGTATACAGACTGCATTTGAGCAACGAGTTGAGCGGGTGCAAAATGCTTTAACACAAGAAGTACAGGCACATCAATATATTGCTGAGAATATGCAAGCATATTTCAATGCAAGTGATAATGTTTTAGCATCTGAATTTAATATTATGGCGCGTTTAAGTTTGCAATATCATCCTGATATTATTGCCATTGAATGGGTGGCACGTACCGTAGAGCCTACTGATACACCTACTCAGGGGCAGGCTCATTTTTCTATAAAATATATTGCGCCTTATCAAGGGAGTGAGCATGCATTAAGCGATGACTGGCTTAACGATAATAAGGTAATGATAATCTTGGAGCAATCTATACGTTCAGGAGAGATTGTTTTTTCTAAGTGGACTCCTCAGTGGTCTGTTGAAGCAATGGATTTACGTGAGCCGAAAGTTGTTATTTTGGCCCCTGTTTATGCTAAAAATAGCCCTTTACTGACAGTGGCAGAGCGTGAGCGTTTTTTAGAGGGGGTGATTGCGGTTCTATTTAGCTTTGAAGCGCAACAGACGGATGCATTGGTTGCTTTATCTGATAATCAATTGCTGATAGAAATTAAAGACGCACAAGATACCCTTTATAGTAATTTTCCTACAGATGTGACCAATACGGTTTCATTTATGTCTTTACAGCTTACCCGGTACATTGCGATAGCAGGAGGGAATGATTGGCATATAACTTATCGGCCAGCAGCAGAATTTATGGCAAGTCAAACTTCGTGGCATACTTGGTGGGTAGTGTTAGGTGGTGTTGTCTTAACAGGATTTGTGGCTATCGGCTTACTGGTCTTGACGGGCAGAACTGCGCATATTGCTGAGCAAGTTGCATTAAAAACCCAAGATTTGAGTATTGCTAATGAACGCTTGCAACAGGAAGGTATTTTAAGGCAAAAATTACAAGCAGAACAGGTGTTGCGTGGTGAAATTTTGGAGCTGTTAGCAAAAGGAGAGAGTTTTCGTAATATTTTGACCAAAATTGTTGCAAGTGTTGAGATCTTAGATGAACAGGTTATTTGCTCCATTTTATTGCTAGATGAGGAAGGTAAACATTTAACACATGGTGCATCGCTTAGTTTGCCCGATTTTTATATTGCGGCAGTTGATGGTGTTACTATCGGTAATGGTATGGGGTCGTGTGGGACAGCCGCTTATAAGGCTGAGCGTGTGATTGTTGAAAATATTATGACCCATCCCTATTGGTCTGGTTTTCAAGAGATTGCGCGTAAAGCGGGTGTTTTGGCCTGCTGGTCTGAGCCTGTTTTGTCAACACGTGGAAAAGTATTAGGCACTTTGGCAATGTATTATCGCGAACCTAAAAGGCCGGATAAAGATAATTTGCAGTTTATTAAGCGTATTGCTGATTTAACGGCCATTACAATTGAGCGCAAACAAACAGAGGATGAATTAAGAATTGCAGCCAGTACGTTTCAATCGCATGAAGCGGTGGTCATTACAGATGCTCACAGTATCATATTGCGTGTTAATCAGGCTTATGTTGATATTACAGGCTATACCGAAGTAGAGGTTGTGGGTCGTAATGCTAATATTATTAATTCAGGCCGTCATGATAAGGTTTTTTTTGCGGCAATGTATGCTGTGTTGGCACAACAAGGTCGTTGGGAGGGAGAGGTATGGAATCGGCGAAAGAATGGAGAGATTTTTCCTGAAAGGTTGGTAGTGACAGCCGTTTATGATGGCACGGAGCTTACGCATTATGTCGGGATTTTTTCAGATATTAGTCAGCAGAAAGCGAGTGAAGATGAAATTAAAAAATTGGCATTTTTTGACCCCTTAACTCAATTACCTAATAGACGTTTATTATTAGACCGCTTAAATCAGGCTGTCATCAATGCCAAGCGACATAAGACATTTGGAATTCTTATTTTTATGGATTTAGACCGCTTTAAAAACGTTAATGATACGCAGGGACACCAGGTTGGTGATGCATTATTAGTGCAAATTGCCAAGCAAATTACCGGCATTATTAGGCAAGAAGATACGGCATGTCGCTTGGGAGGGGATGAGTTTGTTGTATTGATTGCTGAGCATGATAAGAGTTTATCGGAGGCGATTGAGCATGCGGCTTTGGTTGCGGAGAAAATACGCCAAGCGATTAATAAACCAATCGACTTAGAAGGCAGTGTACAGTCATTTTCTTGTAGTATTGGTGTAGCTGTTTTTCCTGATGTTGTCGAAAAACCAGAAGAAATTTTAGAGCAAGCGGATACGGCGATGTATCGCTCTAAGCAGTTAGGGCGTAATCAAGTTAGTTTTTTCAGTCAACAAATGCAAACTGAATATAATCATAAAATGACGCTGGAAAAGCAGTTACGCACCGCCATTTTGCAACAGCAGTTTGTGATTTATTATCAGGGGCAAGTTGATGCATCCGGTACATTGTTGAGTGCAGAAGCTTTATTGCGTTGGGAGTTGCCTGGTAAAGGCTTGGTTTCACCTGCTGAATTTATTCCTGTTGCCGAAGAAAGCAATTTGATTGTGGAAATAGGTGTTTGGGTACTGCAAGAGGTATGCCTGCAAATTAAAGCTTGGCAACAAGCTGGTATTTATTTTGAGCATATTGCGGTTAATATTAGCCCACGCCAATTTAGGCAAGATGATTTTGTGGCACAGGTGGAAAAAGCAGTCGGCATTGCAGGGATTGCAACAAAATATTTAATGCTTGAAGTAACAGAAACTATTGTGATTGATGATATTGCCGATACGGTAACGAAGATGCGTGAAATTCAGGCAATGGGAGTGGCTATTTCGATAGATGATTTTGGTACGGGGTATTCCTCATTAGCCTATTTAAAACAGATGCCGTTAACGCAGTTAAAGATAGATCAGAGTTTTGTGCGTGATATTCATAGTGATGTGTCTGATGCCATTATCGTAGAAACCATTATTGTTTTAGCGCATAAGTTGAATTTGGATGTGATTGCAGAAGGTGTGGAGACAGAAGAGCAGTTACAGTTTTTGCTGGCAAAAGGCTGTACAAAATATCAAGGTTATTATTTTTGTCGCCCAGTGCCGGCACTACAATTAGCGCAATTTTATAAAGCAGGACAAGAGGGGTAAAAATTATGATGATGTCTATTGACTGATAAATATACCTTGTCATTTTAATGCATGAGCTAAAATATATAACTGTATAGTACACGTCTTGGCTTTCAAGATGATGTGCTCAGAAACCACAATCAGTTCGCTAGTAAGTTGCCGGCTGTTTGTTCTACGGTAAACAAGTGCATACATAAGTTTTGTGATTAAAAAGAAATGAATGATTAAAAATGAATACAATTGTAAAGAATATAACGCGCCGTAAATTTTTAGTGCGGGCGACAGGGTTGGCTGTTGCAACAGCATTGCCACAGCAGGGCTTTGCCGGCATACAAGCTGCTACGGCAGTGAAACGCTTAAGCTTGCATAATTTGCATACGGAAGAAAAAGTATCGCTGAATTATTTTGAGCAGGGAACTTATGTTGCAGGTGCTTTGCAGGATATTAATTATTTATTGCGTGACCATAGAACAGGTGATGTCTCTGTCATGGATCCTTTGTTAATAGATTTGCTCTATGATTTAAAAACGCTACTAGGAACTGAGCAAGCTTTTCAAGTCATTTCGGGTTACCGCTCGCCCAAAACGAATGCCGCCTTACATCGTAACAGTAAGGGAGTCGCTAATAAAAGTTTGCATATGCAGGGTAAGGCCATTGATATTCGTATTGCCGGTGTGCGAGCACAAACCATTCAGGCGGCGGCATTGAGTTTAGCGCGGGGAGGCGTGGGCTTGTATCGCCGCTCCAATTTTGTGCATATTGATACGGGTCGTGTGCGTCGTTGGTAAGACGGAATTAGCCAAATATTGACTGCGCGTTGTTAGTGCGGCTTGTAAGGGCGGGTCGTAGGTATAAATATCGGGATAGAAAGAAACGCCTGCCTTATTGGCTAGCGCGGTTGTATAAAAGATTAACACCGGTATTTTCTGTTTTACACTGGCAATGATGGGGGTATCGGCATGCATGGCGGTTTTGATGGCTTTGCTATCCCATTGTGCCTGTGTGCTCAATACAAAATCTGCTAGTGCTTCAGGATTGGCAACACGAATGCAGCCATGGCTCAAATCACGTTGTGCACGCTGAAATAAGCCCCGTGCGGGTGTGTCGTGTAAGTAGACTTTGTAATCATTAGGGAAAATAAATTTAATTCTTCCTAGGGCATTGCGGGAGTTAGGCCGCTGTCTTAATTTTAATTCACCAGTCGATAAACGCGCGATATTTTCAGGGGTAGCAGGGATGGGAGTGGCATTGTGTGTGAAGCGTGCGACAATTTCCATATGGTGCTGTGCTAAATACTCCGGGTTTTGCTCTAATAGTGGCAAAATCTCTTTTATTAAAATGCTTTTAGGAATATTCCAATAAGG
>JALSIU010000283.1 GCA_026989715.1 Methylomonas sp. | reverse complement strand
GCACCGCACACAACACTTGGAACGTACTAAACGCCGCATAACATGCCACAAAATCCGCCCCCTTTTGTATCAAAGACAAATAGCCCAACTGCTGTGCAACAATATAATCTATCAAATCCGCATCAGCCAACAAACTGACCTCCTCGCCTGCCGCATTTAATAAAGCCCACGCCTCCTCAGCCTGTTGTTGATTAATCGCCTCCGCAAATTGCTTAATCTGCCCCGTAAAACGATAGGATACTTTTAATTCCTGCGTATATTGCGGCAATGCCAGCACCAAATCAGCCAACACCGAACCCGTCTCAACCGAAGCCAACTGTTCTTTATCACCCAATAAAATTAAACGTGTCCCCACTTGCAAAGCACTCAATAATTTACTCATTAACGGCAAATCAATCATAGAGACTTCATCTATTACCACCACATCATAAGGCAAACACAAGTCGGCATTATATTTAAAATAAGGCGAAAGTGGCCGACTACCCAATAAACGATGCAAAGTCTGTACGGTTTCCGGAATTAAATCCCTGATGGCATCCGAGCAAGGCAAAGCCTGTTTATTATGACCGATAGACTCTTGCAAACGCATGGCCGCTTTGCCTGTCGGCGCGGCCAATGCAATGCTTAAAGGCCGCTCTGCCAAAGCTTGCAACAAGGCCAAAATTTTGACTACCGTAGTGGTTTTACCGGTACCTGGCCCCCCCGTAATCAGCGTGACCGCATTGAGCAAAGCCGATTTTGCCGCCTCCTTTTGCCAATCGACAGCCAAACTGCCGGGAAAGTAACTCTCCACAAGGCTTAAATCCAGCGTACACTCTTGCTTATCACCGATTAATTGCTGAATTTTACGCGCCAATTGTTGTTCATACTGCCAATAACGCTGTAAATATAATTGCCGCTCTTCTAAAACCAAAGGCCCGCTTCCTGCCGTATCCACCAAACCCGAGGCTATCAACAAATCCGCCTCCGTATCGCTCACCGAAATACAGCTATGTCCTTGGCTTTGTGCATAAGATAAACGCGCCACAATGCGCTCAAATACCTTAGCCTGCGCCTTTTGCAAACGACTGCGTTGCATTAAAAACTGCGCAAATGCCTGATCCAGGCGACTCAATATAACAGGTTCGACAATATGACGGGTCATGATGGAATACGATTCAATTTAAAAAACGACAGCAAGCTCTTTATAGCATAGGTAACAATACAAAATTATTTTTTTATCCCCGGCACTTTAACGCCGCCGACACGTAAAACTAGGCAAAATCACCACAAGCCACCAGATTTGACTATACTATAAGCGTAATAAGCTTTAACCCCCAACACTCAATTTAAACAAATGAGCACACAAACCATTTTAGTCACAGGCGGTGCCGGCTATATCGGCAGTCATGCTTGTGTCACACTCTTGCAAGCCGGCTATTCTGTGGTCGTCATAGATAACTTATCCAATAGCAAAGCCGAATCCTTAGCCCGGGTCGAAAAAATTACCGGCAAACCCCTTACCTTTATACACGCCGACATACAAGACAAACACGCACTGCAAACGCTTTTTAGCACACATAATATTGATGCCGTCATGCACTTTGCCGGCTTAAAAGCGGTGGGCGAGTCCTGCGTGCAACCACTGAAATATTATCAAAATAATGTGTACGGCACACTGATACTCACCACAGTCATGCAGGATTTTGGTGTCAAAAAAATCATTTTCAGCTCCTCCGCCACCGTTTATGGTGAACCGGAAACCGTAAAATACACAGAAGATTTACCGGTGTATGGTGCAACCAACCCCTATGGTAAATCTAAAGCCATGGTGGAAGAAATCTTGCGCGATTTATCCCAGGCCGATCGCTTAAACAAGTCCGAAAATCCTTGGGATATTATGTTACTGCGCTATTTTAACCCCATTGGAGCGCACAGCAGCGGCTTGATTGGTGAAGACCCCAATGGCATTCCTAATAATTTAATCCCTTATGTCGCGCAAGTCGCCGTTGGCAAACTAGCGCAACTTTCCGTCTTCGGTAATGACTACCCCACCCGCGATGGCACGGGAGTGCGTGACTATATTCATGTGGTCGATTTGGTCAACGGCCATATGCAAGCACTGAAAGCACTAGGCAATGGCGGCTGTCGGGCTTATAATTTAGGCACCGGCAAAGGTTATAGCGTGCTGGAAATTATTGCCGCATTTGAACGCATTACCGGCAAAAAAATTCATTATAAAATCGTAGCACGCCGAGCAGGCGATGTGGCAGAAAACTATGCAGACCCTAGCCTGGCACAGCGTGAACTACATTGGCAAACAGAAAAAGGCTTAAATGAAATGGTTGCAGATACCTGGCGCTGGCAACAGCAAAACCCCAACGGCTTTGAGTAAATATAAATGGCAACAGAAATAGAACGTAAATTTTTACTCGCCAATGATGCTTGGCGCGCACTCGTCTCACGCTCGATTCATTATCGACAAGGCTACTTAAATAGTGATGCGCACAGCTCCGTGCGCATACGCGTCAGTGATGATACCGCCAAGATTAATATTAAAAGTGCCACCATTGGCGCACAACGGCAAGAATATGAATACGATATTCCCGCAAACGATGCGCATGAACTACTCAGCACACTATGCCACAAACCTTTAATCGAAAAAGTCCGCCACCTTGTCCCCATTGGCGCACATACTTGGGAAATTGACGAATTTGCCGGCGAAAACCAAGGCTTGATTGTCGCCGAAATTGAATTACGCCATGTTGATGAAGCGTTTGACAAACCCGACTGGCTCGGTCAAGAAGTAACCGAAGAGATACGCTATTACAATAACCAACTGGCCAAACACCCCTACTCCACTTGGTCATCAGCCTAAAAACCGCTAATGCCTGACCTCCATCACCAGCGCATCCATGTTATTCTTTTTTAAACGCGACTGAATGGCATCAACCGAAGCCAAGCGTTGATAAGGCCCCATTTTAACGCGGAACCACGTTGTTGCCCCGATTTTCGCCTTCTCAATTTTGGGCGAAAATCCCATCAATAACAATTTAGCCTTTAAACTATCCGCATCCTGATAACGCCGAAAAGAACCGGCTTGCACGGCATACTGTACGCCGGCTTTTTCTTTGCCGACCCGCTCTTCACGCACACGGGTTTTTACCTCATGGTCTGGAACCACAAATTCGGCTTTAGGTAAAATGGTATAAAAATCAAACTGCACTTTCGGTTTAGGCGGCTTTTGTGCCGCCACCTTACTGGCTTTAGGCTCAGGTTTAGGCTCAACACGCGGCGGAGTTTGTGGCAGAGGCAAAGGCCGGGCTTTTTGTGTGCCGGTTTTCGCCTCTTGCGGCGATGACGACAAAGTGCTTAAAAAATAAGCAAACACCGCAACCAATGCCAGCACGGCAAGCCAACGCCAAGCCGGTACAACCGCAGATTGCTCCGTATGTCGGCCGGTGCGCGTCTTCTGTTTTACTCTGGATTGTGGCTTTTTTCTCTGTACGCCTTCCGGCTCTGCTCGGTGTTTATAATCGCGTGGCATTACATCGCTTCCGGTGTATTAATCCGTAGCAAACCTAAGCCATTGGCCAACACTTGCTTGACGGCACTGATTAAATTTAAACGCGCATTACGCACGGCATCATCCTCAACAATAAATTGATGTGCATTATAATAAGAATGAAAATCCGCCGCCAACTCCCGTAAATAATTAATCAGCAAATGCGGCTCATATTGCAAAGCGGCTCGTTGCAATACTTCAGGGTAACGGCTTAAAGTCATCACCAGCTTAATTTCTTGCGCCTCGGTCAATTTGGCCAAATTTTGCTCACCCAAAGGAATATCGCGCTGTAAATTTTTATCTTCCAACTGTTTGAACACACTGCACACACGCGCATGCGCATATTGCACATAAAAAACCGGATTCTCATTGGTTTTTGTTGTCGCTAATTTTAAATCAAAATCCATGTGTTGCTCTGCCTTGCGCATCACATAGAAAAAACGCGCCGCATCTTGCCCCACTTCATTACGCAACTGGCGCAAAGTCACAAACGAGCCGGAACGTGTGGACATTTGCACCTGCTCACCCCCACGATACAACACCGCAAATTGCACCAACTGCACTGTCAATTTATCCGTATCGGCACCTAAAGCCTGCATCGCGGCTCTAACACGCGGAATGTATCCATGATGGTCTGCGCCCCAAATATTAATAATTTGGTCAAAGCCTCGATCCAGCTTATTCATATGATAGGCAATATCCGATGCAAAATAGGTGCTTTGGCCATTATCCCGCACCACCACCCGGTCTTTTTCATCCCCCAAACGACTGGAAGCAAACCAAGTCGCTCCCGATTTTTCGTATAAATACCCTGCCGCATCCAAACGCTTTAAAGCCTCATCAATCGAGCCATCTTCCATTAAACTCCGCTCTGAAAACCACGTTTGATACTCAATGCCAAACTCGCTTAAATCTTGTCGAATATCGGCCAAAATGCCCTTTAGCCCCGCCTGAAAAATAGCCCGATACTGTTTATCACCCAACAATGTTTTAGCGCGCGCAATCAACGCATCAATATGCTTTTCTTTATCGCCGCCTTGTGGCGCGTCCGCCGGAATATCTTCAAATACCAAAGCAATCGGATGCCGATACTCATTATCGACTTCACGGCGCAAATCTGCCGCAATCTCATGAATATAATCACCGCGATAGCCATTACTCGGAAACGTCAATAACTCCCCGCATTCTTCCAGATACCGCAACCACACGCTGGTCGCCAAAATATCCATTTGGCGGCCGGCATCATTGACATAATATTCACGCTGTACTTCAAACCCCACCGCAGCCAACAAATCAGCCACCGCCGAACCATAAGCCGCCCCACGCCCATGCCCAACATGCAAAGGCCCTGTCGGGTTGGCCGAGACAAATTCCACTTGTACTTTTTTACCCGCCCCCACTTGGCTTAAACCAAATTGCTGGCCTAAAGCATGAATTTGCGTAATCACCTGATATTGCGCACCGGGGTCAATAAAAAAATTAATAAATCCAGGGCCTGCAATCTCCACCTTAATGACTGCCGCCGCCGCAGGCAAATGCGCCACAATTTTCTCTGCCAACTGACGCGGGTTCATTTTGGCCGGTTTTGCCAACAGCAAAGCGATATTGCTCGCAAAATCACCATGTTGTTGCTCACGGGCACGCTCAATCGTTATTTTAGGCTGTAATTCGCTCTCCAGCACACCCTCTGTTTTTAAGGTATCTACAGCGTGCAATACAAGGGACTCTAACTGTTGTTTCATGCGTATCCAAAGATTAAAGAAGATTAAATACGCCTAATTATCCCTTAATTCGATGTAGGGTGAAAGTGGCAAGGCATTTAATTCTTTTATGCCTACAACAAATAAATGGCTGGGTGGGCTAATGGGGTACGGAGAGAAGCAAGGGCAATGACAAGCATTACCCTACAATTTTAACGTAGGGGGCAATCCTTGTAATTGCCCCTTTTATCACCATTATGAGGCCACAAAGCGTTCACTATAAATACGCGCTTTATCTATCCCCGCATCTAAAGCGATTTCGCTTGCTCCTGCAACCAAGCGCGGTGGGCCACAAAGATAAATATCTTGCGTGCTGTTATGTTGTTGCAGATAATTACGCAAGGCATCTACCGGTGTACCGATAAAACCTGACCAATCCGTTACCGGTTTCCAGACACATATCTGTACCGCTAAATGCGATAAGCTTTGTTGTAAAGCTGCTAACTCAGCTTGACACATAATTTCCGCTTCGGTGTTGACTCCTAAAAATAATTGTGTGGGATGGTCTTCACCCCATTCCGCAGCACGTTGCAGCATAGCAAGAAATGGGGATAACCCCGTACCGCCGGCAATAAAACAACGTGGATTGGCACTTTGTTTATTCAGTACAAAAGCACCGGAAGGAGCGTGTACCAAAAGCGACTGCCCAATGACTGCTTGTTGTAAAAATGCCGAAAACTGCCCTTGTTCTTGCAGGCGAATTAAAAATTCTAAACGCCCGTCCCAATTAGGGGTATTGGCTAGCGAGTAAGCACGCATTAACTTAGTACCCGGCACTTCCAGTTCCACAAACTGGCCGGGTTCGAAGTCAAATGCCAAACCTAATTCTGAGTCTGCTTCTAATTGCAAGACCAGTTTAACAGTACGCTCGGCAATGTTATCCAATGCAATAATCTGTGCAGTACGTGGTTTATGTATATGTTGCGGAATATTGTCAGCAGTGTAAGGTACGCTGATATGCAAATCGGTTTTTGGAATGGTGCGACATAGTAAAATATCGCCTTGTGCTACCGCTTCTGCTGAGAGTACCTCATCACTGTAAGATGCAAGGCTATATTTGCCTGTTTTACAGGTGGCCAAACAAGCGCCGCAGATACCTGATTTACAACTAAATGGCGGGTATAGGCTGGCGGCTTCTGCTGCTTCTTGCACAGTTTGTTCTGCTGTGCAGGTAAATTCAAATTGTTGTTTATCTCGTGTACTTAAGGTAATTTTGTAACTCATAGAAGTTTCCGTTGCCGATGGTTTTATGACAACGCAAGACAGAACACTCGCCCTATCCTGCGTAATACCAACTTACGCTGCTTGTTGTAGAGCAACCGCTAAGTCATCGCGGGCAATGCCATTGGCTTTTATAGCAAATTCTTCAACTAAAATATCCAATACCGCTGGGGTGATAAAGGCAGGGAGCGTAGGCCCTAAGTGAATACCTTTAATTCCCAATGCCAATAAGGATAGTAAAACGGCGACCGCTTTTTGCTCAAACCATGAAATCATCATGGATAACGGCAATTCATTTACATCACATTCAAAAGCGTTCGCTAATGCCCCTGCAATTTGGATAGCGGAATAAGCATCATTACATTGCCCAATATCCAATAGGCGCGGAATACCGTCAATATCACCAAATTCTTGCTCATGAAATCTGTATTTACCACAACCAAGGGTCATAATGACGCAATCTTTTGGTGTTTGTTCGGCAATTTCAGTGTAATAATTACGCCCTGGTGCCGCGCCATCACAGCCTCCAACCAAAAAGAAGTGACGAATGGCACCACTTTTTACGCCGGCAATCACTTTATCGGCCACACTTAATACCGCATGGCGACCAAAGCCGACCGTAACCGTTTTTTCTTCTGCGTCTTCTTGGTAACCAGGCATAGCTTTGGCAACTTGAATGACGGGGCTAAAATCATGGTTCTCAATATGGCGTACACCAGGCCAGCCCACAGGCCCTGCGGTAAATATACGGCTACGATAGGCGGGAGCCGGCTCAATCAAGCAGTTTGAGGTCATTAGAATAGGGCCTGGAAAAGCAGCAAATTCGGCATGTTGATTTTGCCATGCACTGCCATAATTGCCGATTAAATGCGGAAAAGCGCGTAATTTTGGGTAGGCATGTGCGGGGAGCATTTCACCGTGGGTATAAATATTAATACCGCTGTCTCGGGTTTGTTCCAATAATTCATATAAATCTTTTAAGTCATGCCCACTGACTAAAATGGCTTTGCCTTTAACGGGACTAATACGTGCTGCCGCCGGCTCTTGTGCGCCAAAATTACCTGTATTGGCAGCATCTAGCGTTTCCATTACTTTTAGATTGATATGCCCGACTTCCAAGTTGGCTTTAAGCAAAGCACCGGCATCACTTGGTTCACCGGCAAGAAAAGCGAGTGATTTTTCAATACCGGCATAAATGGCTTCATCTTCTCCGCCTAATACATAGGCATGATAAGCATAAGCGGCAACTCCTTTTAGGCCATATAACATCATGGCGCGTAAGCCAATAATATCTGCACCGACCGTATCCAAGTCTTTATCAATAGCGGCGGAGGCAGCTTGTATTTGTAATGCAGCTTGTGTAGTAGCAGGTTTCCAAGTGGCTGCACCTTGCAAATTAGCAAGCGTATGCCCTTGTTCTTTGGCCGCTGTTTCATAAAGGGCTTGCATACGATCACGATGCGCTGCGGCTTCTTGAATCAAGCTAACAAACTTGGGAGCAGAGAAATTAACATTAGTTAATGTGGTAAATAGGCCGTATAAAATAAACGCATCGGCTTCTTTATCTGTTTGACCCAGTTCACGCGCTAGAGTGGCATATTGGGCGATACCTTTAATCGCATAGACTAATAAATCTTGTAAATCCGATGTTGTGGCATCTTTACCGCAAACACCAATATTTGCAGTACCACAGCCATCGCCGTTGTCAGAACGTGTTGTTTGTTCGCATTGATAGCAAAACATGAAAACCTCCAAATCAATTATGTATAATGAGGTAATTACTATAGGGGCAAGCGTTCTGGCTGTCCTTGACTTAAATCAAGTGACTAAAAAAATGGATATATTACGTCAGCATGTACTGTTTTCCGCATTGAATGACAAACAGTTTCAACAAGTGGTGCAGAGCGCGAAAAGCATCAATTTAAAAGAAGGTAAATTGTTATTTGCACAACAACAAGCCGCTGAGTCTTTTTATTTTTTGCAGTCAGGCGATATTAAGTTATATCGCTTGTCGCCGGAAGGTGGGGAAAAAGTCATCGAGCTGATTAGGGCAAAACAAACCTTTGCCGAAGCGGTAATGTTTATGCATGGCCGTGTTTACCCCGTGAATGCACAAGCACTAAGCGACTGCCGTTTAATTTGCATTAATATGCAGGTTTTTAGAGGCTTGTTGGAGCATTCATCTGAAACTAGCTTAAAAATACTCGGCCATATGAGCCGGCGTTTACATGCTTTGGTGCAAGAAATAGAAGAGCTATCCTTACAAAATGCAAAAATGCGCACCATTCAATTTCTTTTGCGTGAGATACCCGCCAACTCAGAAGTGCCTTATCAATTACAGTGGCATACGCCTAAAACGGTTTTGGCATCCCGGCTCTCGATACGCCCTGAAACTTTTTCCAGAATTTTACAACAATTAATGCAAGAGCAGTTAATTAAGGTTGAAGGGAAATATATCGAAATATTGGATATTAAAGGCTTGCAGTGCTATCAATAGTGCGACGGCAAGCCGTAACTTGTATAATCCAATCTCATCAGTTCTTATAAAGCTTGCCCACAGGTACTCCAATGACACGTTTGCAATCAAGGCATCATCCTAATATGTCATTTTCTACGCAAGATTTACTTGCTATTGATAAGACCATTAGCCAAAATTATACGCCTTCCAGCCCAGTCATACTGCCGATTGAGCGTTTACGCTCGCGCCACGCCCCCCAGCAGGCTTTACAAACACACGAGTTATTAGCGATTAGTACCGATATTACGCAGCGTTATGCCCCGCATTTGCCCACCCGACAATCTGAATTGACGTTAGTGCCGGTTGACCCGACTAGCGTGTACGCTTATTGGAATATTAATAGCGAACAGGCCGGCGATCTGGTTTTGCGGGTGTATGCCACGCCTGCATCAGTCCGGTTAATGTTTGATGTACCGGTCTCCGATTTGCAAAACCGGCAACTTATACACCTACCGAGTGCGGGGTTATCGTATGCAGCGGTGATTGCAGAGCGCGATGCTGATAATAAACTGACGATTTTGGCAAGCGCCGATAGCATTAGCGTGCCGCCACTCTACCCTGCCCCCCCAAAACCTACCCGGACGCATACGCCCCAATCGCATACCAAGCCGACGGAGGTAATACGACTTGACCCTGCACAAAAAAGTACGCCGATTGCTATCCACGCACCTTATCAAGCACATCATACCGATGCTTGCTTTGACTATGCAGAGGATGCCCCCGCTTTTTTTCAGCAGATGACCGGCTCAACCAATAACAGAACGCGCCATTGCGTTTTTAATATTTCAGGATTAAATTAGTCGTGTCCCAGCCTAAAGGTTTTCTTAATATTGTTCTGCATGCACATTTGCCTTTTGTGTGTCACCCTGAATATAAGCATTTTTTTGAAGAAAATTGGCTGTTTGAGGCCATCACCGAGTGCTATATCCCATTATTGCAAATGTTGACCCGGCTTAGTCAAGAGCAGGTCAAGTATCGCTTAACGCTGTCATTATCGCCGCCATTGATGGCGATGCTGAATAATGAGTTGTTGCAAACACGCTACCTTGCACATCTGCATAAACAAATCGAGTTGGCGGAAAAGGAAGTGATACGCACGCAGGGCACGGCTTATCATGATTTGGCTAAGTTTTATCGGCAGTTATATGTAGACACGCGGAATATTTATCAAGCTCAATATGGCTGTGATATTTTGTCAGTTGTGCAAGCCTTACAGGCAAGCGGCCATCTTGAATTAATCAGCTCTGCGGCCACCCATGGCTTTTTGCCATTGTTAAATTCAGAGGCGGCCGTGCGCTGCCAAATTGAGACGGGCATTGCCAGCTTTGCCACGCAATTTGGTTTGCAGCCGGCTGGTTTTTGGTTGCCGGAGTGTGCTTATTATCCGGGTTTAGAAAACCATTTACAGCGTGCCGGCGTGCAGTATTTTTTTGTGGATGCGCATGGTGTAGAACATGCCGGCACACGCCCGCGCTATGGCGTATATGCTCCTTTAGATTGCGGCAATGCTGTTTTGGCATTTGCGCGGCATCCTGCTTGCTCGCAACAGGTTTGGAGTGCCGGCACGGGTTATCCCGGCGATGCGCTGTATCGTGAATACCATAGTGATATTGGTTTTGAGTTAGATTTGGATTATCTTGCACCTTACATTTTAGATGAGCACGTGCGCATCAATACCGGTATTAAGTATCACCGCGTCACCGGTGATAATTTGCCTAAAGCCTTGTATCAGCCGCAACAGGCCGCCGCTAAAGCACGTTTACATGCCGAGGATTTTATTAACCAGTGCCGGCAACACATGGCACAGCAGGCAGAAAATATGGATCGCCCGCCCATCATTACCACGCCTTTTGATGCGGAGTTGTTTGGGCATTGGTGGTTTGAAGGGCCGCAGTGGTTAGAGTGGGTTTTGCGATTGGCGGCAAGTGATGCTGGCTTGCAAACCGGTACGGGTAGCGATTATACCCAGCATTGCACACAGCACCAAGTGGCTACGCCGTCCGCTTCTACTTGGGGTGAGCAAGGCTATTCCAAGCATTGGCTGAATGCCAATAATGATTGGATTTATCCGTTATTGCAACAAGCGGCGGCAGATTTAGAAAAGTTGGTGCGTGCTTTGCAGGGAAGTTACGTCAATCCATTACAAGAGCGGGCTTTAAATCAGGCTTTACGCTCACTTTTATTGGCACAGGCTTCAGATTGGCCGTTTATTTTGCAAACCGGTACCACAGTGGCTTATGCCAAAAAACGCCTTAACGATCATTTGGCGCGTTTTCATTATTTATTGGAAAGTGTGCAAACCAATGCCATTAATGCGCGTTATTTAAGTGCTTTAGAGATATTGGATGATATATTCCCAGCGATTGATTTTCGGGATTTCCAAGCCCCGATATAAAGTGCCTCTAAAACCTGTCACTTAGCCCGCTTAATCAGGAGTACAATGCCATATGCAAGCCGTTAAATTACTCTATATAGAAAATGTCATTTTCCGCAAAAAGAAACAATTACAACAGCACTTACGTTTTTTTCTGTCGCTGAGCGACCTCGATTATCATAAACAAGTCGAGATTATATGGGCAGGTGAAAATGGCGTGTGGCAGTCCCTTCCGGCGCATTTTCATAGCCGGCTCCAGTCTGACCAAGAATATTGGTCGGCCGGTATACAATGCAGTTTAGGCAA
>JALSIU010000282.1 GCA_026989715.1 Methylomonas sp. | reverse complement strand
ACAATTGATCTTGTTGTGGCGTTTGTGCGGCAAAATCACAATGCCCCCCCTCCGTTGCGATTGGGTGATATTGTTGGCCATCCCAATACAAAATTGCTTGTCCTAGGCCTGTACCGGCGGCTAGTACAGCAATATTGCCATTTTGGGTGGTGGCATTTGGATTTAGTTCCAGAAAATCCTCTTCTGCGTTATGTAGCATTCCTAATGCCATTGCTTCTAAATCATTGAGCAGTTTGACCTTGTCTGTCCCTAATGTCGCCATCAACTCTTGGGCATTGATGGACCAAGGTAAGTTAGTGGTTTGACAGCATTGTTTAATAATAGGGCCTGCAATACCGAAGCAAGCACTTGTTATTTGCAGATTATCATCTAGGAACTCGGTTAAGACATCGTTAAATTGTGAGAATTCAGTGCTCGCAAAGCTTTGTTCTTTCATACAGTTTAGTTTGCCTTGTTGGTTTTGATACAGTGCCAATATTGTTTTGGTACCTCCTATATCACCTGCTAATATCATGAGATAAGCTCCTGTTTTATTGTGTTATTTTTGCCTAATATACCGTAATTAACCTGTCAGTGTATATTTTAAGTTTTATCTCAAAATTCATATGTTGTGTTGATCGTGAGTCTGTATAATGCATGTTCATTTATTTTATCTAGTACATTGCCAAAAATATTATTGTTAAATGAAAAATAAAATCCTTTCTGTTTCTAAAATAACTGAAAAAAGTCTCGCAGAGCAAGCTTTAACGCAATTTAATGCCAAGCGTTATAAAGATGCGATACGATTGTATAAGAAGTTGTTACAAGAAGACGATACGCCGGCAGTGCATGAGAAATTAGCACATTGCTATGTGCAAAGAGCGATTGGGTTTGCAGCAAAAGGCATGTATCAGGAGGCCTTGGTATTATGGGAAAACCATCAGATACATGGGCAAGCACCTTATGCGGCTTATGATCAATACTTGGTCTGGCTGATACAAGTTGGCGATTTGGATAAGGTACAAACCGGCTTAAATCAGTTATCAGCAGCACAGTTGGATAAAGACTATCCCAAATTAGCGAATGTATTAGGACTATTAATTCTGACTAAATACCCGGAGCTACAGCAATATATACCACAAGAGTCAGCTTTTATGCGTGATTTGCAAACTGTGCAACTTGCTTTGCAGGCAATGCAAGATAAGTCCTTACAAGCTGTTCAGGACGCTTTAAAGCCGTTACCTTATCGTTCCGCTTTTAAAGATTTGCGTACGCTTTTGCATGCTATCAGCCTTATGCCAGAGTCGGTTGAGCAGGTGCAAATAGCCTTAGCTAAGATTACAGATGCTTCGGTTTATTACCCCAGCGCTCAGCTTATCAAAGCCATATCGGCATCTGGTGCAGAATTGGGCGAGCAGTTAGTCAGATTAAATTATTCGCAACGTCAACTTGTTGGCAAGCTAAATGGTTTAGCGGATAAACAGTTGGCTTTTATTGAGCATTTTAGCCGTCAATTTGAGCAATTAACGCATAAAGTACAATTTAAGTTAGCCATGCAATACCAAGACTTATTTGGCTCGCACTTGGCAGAGCAATTTTGTCGCTTGGTGCTAATTCACTATCCTGCCGGCCAAAAAGAGTTTAATAAGGGCTTTGTTACGCTTAATGAATTTGAAGAGAATCGTATTAAAGCATTGCAGTGCGAAGACAAAGGGCATCAGGACGATGCGGAATACCATTGGAAATTGTGTATTAGAATTTTGTTGCACTCCGGCAAAGAAGATGCTCATTTAGCGGTTGCATTAATTCAACGTCGATTAGCAGTACGGGAAAAAGATGAGCTTGTGCGTGCAAAATGGCTGGCTGAAAGCTTGCAATATGATGCCGGCCACCGTGATAGCTATTTGCACCTTTTAAAAATATATCAGCAACAAGAAGGGAGGAAGGAGGAATATAAGGCGTGCTTAAATAAGGCATTAGCACAATTTCCACAAGATGTTGAGATATTGGCACAAGCTATTAAAGCTGCCTTAAAGAATAAAACCTATAAAAAAGCCGCTCAGTATGCGCGTAAGCTATTAGCGATAGATCCTCTCAATACGTTTGCCAAGCAAACACTGTTTAGCAGTCATGTTGCTCATGCACAGCGTTTGATGCGCGAGAAAAAATATGATTTAGTCGCAAAAGAAATTGCACAACTTGAAAAGTTAAATTTGGGGAAGCAGACTCAGCAAACAATTCAACTTATGCAGGCTTTATTGACCTTTGCGAGTGGTAATAAACAAGAGGGGTTGCCGGCTATCGTCACGGCAGTGCATGGCGCTTATAGCGACCCTGTGAATGCGCAGTTTGCAGCGACTATGTCGGCTTTATTGAATGGTTTGCCGGTGGCAACTATTTTGCGCGAATTAGCCCCTGTTAAAGAGTCTATTTTAACAGCCGCGGAATTGAAGGTATTGATACGGCAATTGCAACAGTATATCGATATGGGGGTTGAGCAGACGCTTTTGCATAAGGCATTGGTCAAAATTAAAGCACCGCTTAAAAAATCATTGTTAACACAAAATTATGCAGAAGCATTAGTGTTGCAGTTTTGTGAAGTGCTCATAGCAATACAGCATTTTGAGTTATTACGTCATTATGCAAAATTTGCACATGCCCAATGGCAAAAACCGATTTGGATGTATTATCGTGTTTATGCTGATGTCAATGGCGTGGCGGCAGATTGCGGTATGATGGAGGTAAGTCGTTTGCAATATGCACATAAAGACGCCAAAGAAAGTAAAGATTATGCCAGTCGCGTATTGATTGAATCTTTCTTAGATCGTTATTATGAGGCGCATCCGCAACGTGCTATGGGCTTTTTTGATGCAATGTTTGGGTTTGATGATGCAGATGACTTGGGTGGCGTTGACCCTATGGACGTGCTATTTGGTGATTTGCCGAATGATATATTGGCAGAGCTCAATGATGTTGCAGAAGAGGTTGCCACTAAGTATACGCCTGAAGAACTTATTGCCGGGTTAGTGCAAGAGGTGGGTAATCAAGAGGCGGTATTTATGGCGTTGCTAAGAAACTCGGATATATTTCCCTCTCTTTTATTGCTAAAAGCTGCGGAGCAATTAAAAATTGATATAGGCGTTGGTGTGAATGATATTATTGAGGTTTTTAGTATTGAAGAAAAAAACCATGACTTTCCTTTTCCTTTTAACTAAGTAATCTTTATGCAAACACCTTATCAAATATTAGGCGTTGCTCGTGATGCGAGTGATGCGGCGATTAAACAGGCTTATTTACAGCAGGTTAAACTGAATCCACCTGATCGTGATGCAGAAAAATTTCAGCAAATACATAATGCGTTTCAGGCAATAAAAGATCATCAAAGCCGAGTTGGTTATGATTTATTTACGTTACCGCAAGTTGATTTTAATACCTTATTAGATGCAGCCTTGCAGACTGATGTGAGTCCTGACATCAATGCGGATGCATTCAAAGAGATATTAAATATTGCTGCTGATGATGAGGCTCAGCTATTACGTGCGATAACATAGATAAACGATGAGTACAGAGACCCAGAAAATTGAATTATTGGCTCAATTTCAAGCTTATTTAGATAACAGCGAGATTGAAACATTTAGTACAACAAAACAGCCCGATTTGCATACTTTGTTAAGCGAATTAACCGGTTTAAAAACGGAAGTCAAAGCAGAGTCACGGCAGTTTAAAAATACTTTGGAAACATTGGCTGCGACATTGGAAAATGTTCAGGCGGATAATCAATCATTGCTCGCTGAATTAGCCGCCAATACGGAGCGATTTAAACAGCAACAGGCGGATATGCAGCGCACGATGTTGTTGGAATTAGTCGAGCTGTATGATCGTTTAAGCACAGGTTATGCGGTGCTACAAAATTACCGGCCGGTCAATGCCTTGTTTAAGCATTCACAAAAAAAAGATATACGCTTTATTGAAAGTTTTAGCTCAGGGCAGTTGATGACATTGCGTCGTTTTGAGCAGTTGTTGCAACGCTATCAGGTACATTCGATAGAATGTGTGGGTAAACAATTAGACCCTATATTGATGAGTGCTGTTGAAACCGGTAATGACCCAAAACAAGGCAATGGCATTGTATTGCAAGAACTGCGTAAAGGCTTTTTATACCAAGATAAAGTTTTGCGTTTAGCAGAAGTGAAAGTCAATAAAACCACGATTGGATAAAAACATGAATGACATAATTATTGGTATTGATTTAGGTACCACTAACTCGGAAGTTGCTATCGTTGCAGACGGTAAAGTGACGGTTATCAGTGAGGGTGGTAAAAAAATGTTACCTTCCTTTGTAGGTTTAGATGATGCCGGTAGCATTATTGTAGGAGAAACGGCGCGTAATCAATATATTGTTTACCCTGAACGTACCATTAAATCTATCAAGCGTTTGATGGGGGAAGATACGCAGGTCAAGTTGGCAGATTTATCTTATTCACCACAAGAAATTTCGGCCATTATTCTTAAACGCCTAAAAGCGATTGCTGAAAATTATTTAGGTCAAGCAGTGAGCAAAGCCGTGATTACCGTACCGGCTTATTTTTCTGATGCGCAACGTCAAGCAACACGCGAAGCCGGGGAAATAGCAGGTTTGGAAGTTGTGCGTATGATTAATGAGCCGACAGCGGCAGCATTGACCTATGATGCGCAGGCAACGGACGCTAAAAAGGTGTTGGTTTATGATTTAGGCGGGGGAACATTTGATGTTTCGGTTGTTAATATTGAGTCAGGGGTCGTGGAAGTCTTATCCAGTCATGGTGACAACCATTTAGGCGGGGATGATTTTGATACGCAGATTATTAATTATTTATTGGAGCATTTGCAAAATACCTATGATGTCGATGTGCGCAATGATAGCAAAGCGATGGCGCGGATTGCACGTGCGGCTGAAAATGCAAAATTTACGCTATCTGAACAACCTTATGCACAAATAGATGAAGAGTATCTTTTAGAATTTGAAGGCACACCGATACATTTATCCTTAGAATTATCACGCATGGTTTATGAAGAGATGATTGAGGATTATATTAATGCAACTTTAGATGCCGTGCATATTGCGTTAAAAGGTGCCAAATTTACCAGCTCTGATATAGATGAAATTATTTTGGTAGGGGGCTCAACGCGTACTCCTTGTATTCGAGAACGATTATTGAATGAAATTGGCTTGGAGCCACACAGTGAAGTGGATGCTGATTTATGTGTAGCGATGGGGGCGGCCATTCAAGGTGCGATGATTGCCGGGCAAGACGTTGATACGGTATTAGTGGATGTTACACCCTATACTTACGGTACGAGTGCAATAGGATTTTTGGATGGTCAAGAATACCCTTTTATGTTTGTGCCTATTATTCATAAAAATACGGTACTTCCTAATCGTAAAACCGAAGCATTTGCGACTCATCATGATGGTCAAGAAGCGGTAGAAATTACTATTTATCAAGGTGAAGACCCTGATGCGTTACAAAATGTAAAAATTGGTGAGTTCCGTGTGGAAGGCTTACGTGATGTTGAGGCGGGCAATATTCTTACTTTAACCTTAGGCTTGGATCTTGATGGGATTTTGCAGGTATCGGCACAGGAAAAAGAAACGGGCTTAGAAAAATCTATTACCATCAAAAATGCTTTAGCGCAGTTTGAAGATAGTACTTTAGATGCCGCTAAACAGCGTATTAATGCTTTATTTGGGCAAATGGATGCGTCGGTTATTGAGCATGAACCTGTTGCAGAAGTGACTGAATCAGCCCCTGAAATAAAAGCGGCGCAAGAGCTTATTGCTAAAGCAGAAGCCTTGTTTGATAAAGTATCAAATGAAGATAAAGAGGACATGATTGATTTGATTGAAACTTTAACAAGTTGCATTGAGGCGCAAGATGTCAGCGGTTTAGACGCGCCGGTGGCTGAATTAAACGATATTATTTATTATTTGGAATCTTAATGGAGCGTTGTCCGGGTTGCAATGCGCGTTTGCGTGGCCGAGTGGTTTGTGCGCGATGCCAAGCCGACTTGACGATGCTGGTGCATTCCGAACAAGCGGCTGAGGCTTGGTTAGCAACCGCAATGGAATATCTGGCAACGGGAGAGTTGACGCGCTGTATCAGTGCACTGCAATTGGCACTGGCTTTAAACAAGACTCAACTTGCGTTTGTTTTTCGTGATTTTCTTATTGCACAGCAAACGCAGCATGTTGTGAACTTATTGGCACAAAAACAAATATTGGCGGCAAAGCAGGTTTTATATAGCATGCGTGGCTTGTTTGCATATAGTAATAGCCTACAAAAACTGAATGCTTTTAGTGATTATTTATTATTAAACGGTACTGATAATAAAAGCGACCTTTAGAAGCGCAAGGAGTGAGAGAGACGTTTTTCATTCCTTGCGTTTATATTTTGTTTTGCTTTAAATAGAAGGCTTGTTTTATTTAAAATAAGCCAAGTTGTACTTGAGCGACTTCCGACATCATGTCGCGTGACCAAGGCGGATCTAAGACAATCTCTACTTGTACTGAGGCAACGCCCGGTAAAGCGCGTACCGCTTTTTCTACATCACTTTGAATCACAGGCCCCATGCCGCAACCGGGGGCAGTCAGCGTCATCATAATATGAACATTGTTTTGTTCAGGTTCGATGTTTTCTACCTGGCAGTTATAAACTAGGCCTAAATCAACAATATTGACCGGGATTTCAGGGTCATAAACGGTTTTCATGACTTCCCAGCAATTTTTTTCTACAGCTGCCGCATCGGTTTCAGAGACTAGGGTGTGGAGTTCGTGGGGTTCTTTACCTAAAGCATCGGCATCGACACTGGAAATTCTGACCATATGGCCATGGTCGGTAATGACGGTGTAGTTATTACCAAGTGCTTGATGAATGGTCACTTCTTTACCTTTACTTAAGGTACCGTGATTGCCATCAGGAATAAGGACAACATTGACATCGCGTGTTAAGGTGATGGTTTCTCTTTCAGACATGGTTCTTCTTCAATTATAGTTTAAATGTACGTGCATCAACAGTTTGTCCTGTCGTGCCGATGCTTTTGTGACTAAATAAATAGAGGTATGCAGGAGCTAGCTCACTCATTGCTAGTAATTTACTTTTATCTTCCGCAGGAAAGGCTTTTTTACGTAATGGTGAGTCAACCGGTCCTGGGACAAAGGTGTTGACCCTGATTTTTTTTGCACTACTGAGTTCTTCTGCCAGAATTTTGGCGTAACTTTCTAATGCAATTAATGAGACACCATAGGCTCCTGAATAGGCTTTTGCATCACGCACATAGGAGTCGATAGTAAAGACAATGGAGGCGTGTTCTGCTTTGTTGAGTAAAGGCAACAGTACTTTTGTTAGGATGAACGGAGCATTTAAATTGACGTTTAAAGTGTGTCCCCATGCCATTGAGCTATGGATAGATAAGGGGGTAAAAGCATCAAATTCGATAGCTGAATAAAGCAGGCCTTCTATGTGGCCATATTTTTCAGCCAGCTTATTTGCCAATTCATGGTATTGAACTTCTGTAGCACCTGCCAAATCGAATGGATACATAATTGGCGTGGTGGCATCAGCGGCTACGATGGTATCGTAAATTTTTTCAAGTTTAGGGATGCTTTTATCCAGCAAAATGATGGTTGCACCTTGCTGAGCGAGTGCGAGCGCCGCTGTGCTACCAAGGCCGCCGCCTGCACCTGTTATAAGGATGGTATGGTTAGTTAATGGCATGTGTTATCCAGTCCAAAATGTCAGAGGGGTGATTGATTAAGGCATCAGCCCCCCAGTGTTGTGGTCGTTCATCGGGCTTTATATAGCCATAGGTTGCCGCTAAGGTTTTCATATTTGCGGCTTTGCCTGCGCTAATATCATGCTGAGCATCGCCAATATAAAGGCATTGCTCCGGGTTGACCTGAATTTCCCGGCAGGCTGCCAGCATGGGTTCGGGATGGGGCTTGCTGTATGCTGTGGTATCACCGCAAATAATGCTGGCTGCCCGTTCGTTTAAATTTAATGCCTGCATCAGTGGATAGGTCATGCGTTCGCGTTTATTGGTGACAACTCCCCATGGAATGCCTTGTGTTTCTAAAGTATTCAGCAATTCAGGCATGCCGGCAAATAGATGG
Organism: Methylomonas sp.; assembly: GCA_026989715.1. GTDB lineage: Bacteria > Pseudomonadota > Gammaproteobacteria > Methylococcales > Methylomonadaceae > Methyloprofundus. Next base: position 3,624 of record JALSIU010000282.1, on the reverse strand, counting down.
GTTGCTTCAGCAATATGACTTTCATAATAATCGAGCAGCCATTCCAGCATAGCGGCTGTTTCCGTTTTGCTGACGGTTTGCGTTAGAGCCTGTTCAATCATCATGGCGGCACCATAAGAGATATAAGGTGTTATCTTTTTAGCAGGTACCGTAGCATATCCGAAGTGAGCTAAGGTTTTATTGAGTGCAGCTGTTAAATCAGGTGCAGTATTCAGTAAAGTGCCATCTAAATCAAAGAGTACACAGGCTAGTTGAAACGTGGGCTTCATTATTCGGGGCGTTGAAAAGCGGCTATGTAGTTGATGTCGATATCATCGCCTAAGCTAAATGCTTGCGTGAGTGGGTTGTATTGAATACCGGTCATTCCGCGCAATTCTAACCCTGCATCACGTGCAGATTGGCTCAGTTCTGAGGGTTTGATAAAGGTTTTGTAGTCATGCGTTCCTGCCGGTAACATTTTTAAAATATGTTCAGCCGCTACAATAGCTAATAAATAGGCTTTTGGTTTGCGGTTTAATGTGGAGAAAAAGACATACCCACCTGGCTTAACCATTTTTGCACAAGCAGCAATAATGGAGCCGGGGTCAGGGACGTGCTCTAGCATTTCCATGCAAACAACATGATCAAAACTTGCCGGTTCGGCTTCTGCTAAGGCTTCTGCGCTGATTTTTTTGTAATGCGCATCCACGCCTGATTCTAGGCCATGTAAATCAGCAATATCAATCAAGTCTTCGCTGAGGTCAATACCTAACATGATGGCTCCTTTTTTCGCTAAGCCTTCCGTTAAAATGCCGCCACCACAGCCAACATCCACAATTTTTTGCTCTTGTAGCTGGATAAATTGCTGAATAAAGCTGATACGTAATGGGTTGACATCATGTAGGGTTTTAAATTCGCCATTTTTATCCCACCAGCGTTCTGCTTGTGAGCCAAATTTATTAATTTCGTGTAGATGTACGTTTTCTGTTGCGCTCATGGTGATTCGGTTGCCTTGATTATCGTAATAGTATACTAGAATACTAGGTTATTAGGATGATTTTAATTAACTCATTGTAATACATCAGTTTGTTGTTGCTGATGTCTAGTTATCCTAACTATTATACTAATATAGGGCGGGGTAACGTTATAATTATTGTTTTCTTAAACTATTTGATAGGTTGTCGTGTTTAGTGGGTAAAATAGCAATTTTTACGGATGATCCGGGGTGGCATGGTAAGCAATTGCGGCAAGCGTTTGCTGCGCGGGGATATTTAGCTGAGTATGTTTCATTGACTGAGTGTCGTATAGCGATTCAAGAAGGTAGCTTACCTGTTATTGTTCCTGGATTTGAGCAGGCATTGCCTGATGCTGCTTTTGTGCGCGGGGTTCCCGGTGGCTCTTTAACCGAGGTGGTGCATTATTTGGATGTATTGCATGCACTGAAAATAATGGGGGTACCTGTTTATAATGATGGGCATGCTATTGAGCGCAGTGTGGATAAAAGTATGACCAGCTTTTTATTGCAACAACACGGTTTACCGACACCTGCAACATGGGTATTAAGGGATAGAGCGCAGGCATTAGAGATTGCCGAGCAAGAGTTGCGTTTAGGGCATCAGTTGATTAGTAAGCCTATTTTTGGTTCACAAGGTGAGGGTATTCGCCGCATCGAGAAACTAACGGATTTATTTTGGCTGGCGCATAGTCAAGGTATTTATTATCTACAACGCTTTGTGGCTTGTGAGGGTGCAGGTTACTCAGATTGGCGCGTTTTTGTCGTCAATGGCCAAGCGATTGCTTCGATGCGCCGTCGGGGAGTGCATTGGTTGAATAATGTTGCTAGAGGGGCTAGCTGTGAAGCTTTGCCCATAACGGATGTTATGGCAGATTTGGCAGTTAAAGCGACAGCCGCTTTGCAAATGAATTATGCCGGGGTGGATATTATTTGCACGCCGGAAGGGGGGTACCAAATTATCGAAGTCAATAGTATCCCTGCTTGGAAAGGCTTGGAAAGCGTCTGTGATGTAAAAGTGGCCGATATTCTGGTAAATGATTTACTGACGCTGTGTGTTCAATCTAAACAAATAGAGCAAGTATGTTAACGCAACAGCAATTAATAGAGGCTTATCAGTTTGCATGTGAAATAGAATTACGTGCGTTTAAACCGGGCAATGTCAGTGTTTATGCTGAAGGGCATGATATGACCGTACAGGATTTTCGTATCAGTGCAGAACAAAGTGCCACGCCGATCAGCAATAGAAAATATGGTTTAGGTGAGCGTATTTATTATGCCGTCAAAGCAACGCGTGCCGCAGTTGGATGTAATACTAATTTAGGTATTATTTTGTTATGCGCTCCTTTGTTATTGGCAGCAGAAAAGGCAGATACAACAAAAGGACTGCAACAGGCTTTAACGGATGTTTTGGCAAATACTAGCATTGAGGATGCCGATTGGGTTTTTCGTGCTATCGCACTGGCTGCGCCTGGTGGCTTAGGGAAAGCAGAAACGCAGGATGTTGCCGAAAAGCCAGATGTGACGCTGACTCAAGCGATGCGGTTGGCCAGTGAGCGTGACAGAATTGCGTTACAGTTCACAACAAATTACAAAGATGTTTTTGATTTTTTAGTTTTAAGGTATAATACTGCTTTCAATCGGTGGGGTGATGCAGAGTGGTCGGCAGTTGCTGTTTATGCAGCTTTGTTGGCAACATATCCTGATAGTCATATCGAACGAAAATATGGCAATCTTCATACCAAGAAGGTGATGGATAAGATGGCTTTGGTTGACGATAAGTTATCTCAAACAGATAGGCCTGAACAGATGGAAAGCTATCTACGCAAAATAGATGGTGAGTTCAAGTCTGCTGGGATTAATCCAGGGACAGCGGCTGATTTTACAGTAGCAACGGTTTTAACGGTACAGTTAGAACAATTGCTGAACGGTAAATAGGACGTGTGGATTATGAATTATTGTTTTCCATAACAATTTTGTATTAGAGGATATTGACAAGTGTCAATTCTAGATAAAGTTTTTTCTTTTTTTTCAGAGGATAATAGTAGCATGGCTAAAATTAACAACTTACGTGTTGGTGAATCTTTAAACGGCGACGGAAACGAAGTTGCGCACATTGACTTAATGATTGGACCTCGTGGTTCAGCTGCTGAGTCTGCTTTTGCAAACTGCTTAACAAATAACAAAGACGGTTTCTCAAGCCTATTAGCTGTTGTTGCTCCTAACCTTATGGTTAAACCTGCAACTGTTATGTTCAACAAAGTAACAATCAAAGGTTCTAAGCAAGCTGTACAAATGTTTGGTCCTGCACAACGTGGTGTTGCAATGGCGGTTGCTGATTGTGTTGAAGATGGAACAATCCCTGCTGATGAAGCGGATGATTTGTTTGTTTCTGTTGGTGTTTTCATTCACTGGTTAGCTGAAGATGATGCTGCTATTGAGAAAAACAACTACGATGCAACAAAAGCATCTATCAAAAACGCTGTAGCCGGAACTCCTACTGCAGCTGAAGTTGTTGCTCAGAAAGCAACTGCAGAGCATCCGTTTGCTGCAAACAAAGTTTAATCTTAACGATTAAATAATAAAGAAAGCCTCGGTTTACCCGGGGCTTTTTTTTTGCCTAAAATTTATAG
>JALSIU010000281.1 GCA_026989715.1 Methylomonas sp. | reverse complement strand
TAGCCCATTTTTTATTGGTTTTTTTTCGGGTTTTCTTTTAGGGTGCGGGCCATTGCAAGCGATGTATATTATGGCGGCAGGAAATGCAGACCCTTGGGAGGGCGCAAAGTTCTTGGCATTATTTGGCTTAGGTACTTTACCGGCATTAATTGGTTTTGGCATGGTCACGCACTTGCTTTCCGATAAGATGACACGCCGATTTTTACAAGCCTCCGGCATTATTTTGATTGTAATGGGGGCTATGATGTTGAATAAAGGGTTGATAAAGACCCAATCAGGCTATGATTTTCAATCTTTAAGTCAGCGTGTAAGCTAGTTGAGCCTTTTGGGGGCGCGGTTTTGTGCTAGCAACAGTCACATCAGAAGTAGTTTGATCGCACTTGTTTCTAATGCGACTGTGCCGACAAATTTCAAGTATTTTTAAGCGGCAATACTCACAGCACCCTTTAGCTTTTTCATGGCATTTTTTTCTAATTGCCTAATGCGTTCGGCAGATACGTTATAACGCTCTGCTAACTCATGCAAAGTGAGTTTTTTTTCATTCAGCCAACGACTGGTCAAAATATCTTGGCTACGCTCATCTAAATCTTGCATTGCTGAGCTGAGCAGATTTTCTTTATGCTCTTTCCAATCTGCATTCTCAAGCATTAAAGCCGGGTCGGCATTATGCTGCTCTAAATAAGAGACCGGCGCACTAAAGGCTTCTTCATTTGAATCTGCTTCAGGCAGGTCAAAAGCCATGTCTTTACCATCTAAGCGGGTTTCCATTTCGTAGACTGTTTTAAGGTCTACATTTAGGTTTTCTGCAATCGCTTCCGCTTCATCTTTCGATAGCCAGCCAATATTCTTCTTGGATTTTCTTAGGTTAAAAAATATCTTGCGCTGAGATTTTGTGGTGGCAATTTTGACGATACGCCAGTTTTTAATGACATATTCGTGGATTTCTGCCCGAATCCAGTGCACAGCAAAAGAGACCAAGCGAATATTGAGGTCAGGATTAAAGCGTTTCACGGCTTTCATCAGTCCTATATTGCCTTCTTGGACAATATCATTCATTGGTAGGCCATAGCCGCTATAGCCGCGTGCGACATGAGCAACAAAGCGCAAATTTGCCATAACCAGTTGTTTTGCAGCATCAAGGTCTTCCTGATCTCGATAGCGTCTCGCTAGGTTGCGTTCTTCTTCTGCATTTAATTTATTAGTTTGACCAACAATATTAAGGTAAGAATCAAAATTCTCAGCAGTTAATGTAATAGGCAACGCTAATGAATTAGACATGTAAAACTCCAATAATTGAACAGACTGCGATTTTAGCACTCAATGAATGAGAGTGCTAATAAAAATGAATTATTTGCGAAGTCATTCAAGAAATAGCGTCAATATAGGGTAAAATGGTGCTTTGATAACTTAAATATGACACGGTAATGGATAATAAATTATTAGAAATTTTGGCATGCCCGCTATGTAAAAGCCCTTTAGTTTACGATAAAACAGCGCAAGAGCTTATTTGCAAAGCAGATCGATTGGCTTTCCCTATCAGAGATGATATTCCGGTGATGCTGGAAGATGAGGCGCGTAAATTAACATTAGAAGAATTTGATAAGTTATAATGCAAAAGGCTTTTAAAGTTGTTATTCCTGCTCGGTATGATTCATCTCGGTTGCCTGGTAAGCCATTAGTTGATATTGCAGGTAAACCGATGGTATTGCATGTGTGTGATCGCGCAAAAGAGGCCGGCGCGGTTGAAATTGTTGTTGCAACAGATGATGCCAGAATTTTGAATGTAGTTAAAAATTATGGCTTTGATGCGGTGATGACAAGTGCTGCGCATCATAGTGGTACGGAAAGGCTGGCGGAAGTCACCGAACTGTATGCTTGGAAAAGTGATGATATTATCGTTAATTTGCAAGGTGATGAGCCATTAATTCCCCCTAAATATATCGCTTTGGCAGCGAGTGCTTTAGCAGAGCAGTCAGTGGCAGGAATAGCGACTTTGGCGGCAAAAATAACGGACACCGATGAAATATTTAATACTAATGCCGTCAAGGTTGTCTTGGATAAGCATCATTATGCCTTATATTTTAGTCGAGCCGCTATTCCATGGGATAGGGACGCATTTCAACAAGTGGCGGTACAGTCGGCAAAAACAGATGTTTATTTGCGCCATATTGGTTTGTATGCGTATAGAGTCAGTTTTTTGCGTCGCTATATACAGTGGGATATGTCGGTACTCGAAGGGGTAGAAATCTTAGAACAACTCAGAATTCTTTGGGAAGGTGAGAAAATATTAGTGGCTAAAGTCCCTGTCGCACCGGAGGCGGGTGTGGATACCGAAGAAGATTTACAAAGAGTGGTGCGCAAATTTTCTTAAAAAAAATATAAAGGCAACAAGAAAAAAATTACGCCGTGTTGTGTACTGTCTGTATCGGTAAATTAATACAATGACCGGGCGTGGTAATTTGATAAGCCCTTGGGGAATTCATGATAGATGATGCCATTAAAATAGACATTTTAAAACGCCTTAAACGTACCGAAGTAAAAGAAGGTGTACGTATTCTTATGGCGATAGAATCAGGCAGTAGAGCTTGGGGTTTTGCATCGCCTAACAGTGATTACGATGTAAGGTTTATCTATGCGAGAAATAAAGATTGGTACTTGGCTGTAGACCTAGAAGAAAAAAGGGATGTCATTGAATATCCTATAGTTGATGAAATAGACCTAAATGGTTGGGATGTAAGAAAGGCATTAAGGTTATATTGGAAGTCTAATCCGGCTTTTGTTGAATGGATTAAATCGCCAATAATCTATATTAATTCTGGAAATTTTAGAGAAGAATCCAGAAAAATATTGCCGAGTATCTATTCGGTTGAAAAAGGAATTTATCACTATCGAAGCATGGCAAAAACTAATTATCGTGGTTATCTTAGAGACGAAATGGTGCCGTTGAAAAAATATTTCTATGTTCTTAGGCCGCTGTTTGCGGTTCGGTGGCTGGAAAAATATGGCAGTGCTGCCCCAATTGAATTTGATAGAGTACTAGAGTTAGTTAAAGATAACGAGTTATTAGATACAGTCCATAAATTATTGGAAAAGAAAAAAGTGAGTGAGGAAAAAATGCTAGCCCCAGCTATTCCGGTGCTCAATAGGTATATAGAGTCAGAGCTGGCTCGGCTAGAGACAATTAAGTCGGATAAGTCAGACCGAGAAAGGGATATGAGTCAATTAAACGCGTTGTTTCATATGGTTTTGAGTGAAAACTAGGGCTAATAACCGCTGTAGTTTTTCAGTGTTGCAAGGAAAAAAGAGTTGCCGTTTATGCCAAGCCCCTAAGTTTAGAGAAACCTAGGGACTTAGTGATTTGCTAGCGTTTATGGCGCAATTGATAGCGTGCAAGGTCGGCAATTTCTTCGTCGCTATCAGCCGTAAAATGTTCTAGGTGATAGCCGCGCTGTACTACAATATAGCGCACAAAATGGTTTTCATCATTGATGAACTGTTTTAATAATGAAGGTTTGCAGTACCTTGCTACATTTGCTCGTACTCGCCAATTTGGGTCATTTGCCAGTTGTTCATGTCCATATTTTAGGCGGGCAATGGTCGAGCGCACTAGGTGAGATGTGTCGCTAATCAGTTGTTTTAATGCAAACCCCTGCTCGACGGCTTCTAAGCGTAAATATTCATCAGGCTCAGAGCATATTTTATTTGGGGTATAGCATATGCCGTATAAATTAATCGTTTCTTCTGTCATGAGTATTTTATGCATATGAGGGAGTGATTAAATGTATTGAGTTCTTTATATTTGATTCTGATTGTACAGGCTACCACAATGATTATTGTGAAGTATCTCTCAAGTTGCGTATGTCTTGCCGGGTCAGTTTTTTAGTATGCAAGGCGGTGGCAACCAGTGCTTGTCGGATGCCAATTGCTTGTAGTTTTTTTAAGTCATTGCTATCTCGAATACCGCCTGCGGCAATCGTATTATGTTCGGGGTAGCTTGCACAATAGTGTTGTAATTGTGAAAAATTAGGGCCTTGTTGGCTCCCTACCAATCCTAAGGTCATGATGATGAGGTTTTTTGGCCATAAATGTGTGGCGGTATATAAATTTGCCTCTCCTATCGGCGTGTCTTGACCTAAAAAATCTAAGGATAAAATAAAGCGATCCGTTTGTTGTTTTATCTTTGTTAATGACCGTGTAGTAATGGATTCAGTTCCTACAATGTTTGTGTGTTGCGTTGCTCGGATAGGAAGAAAATGGTGGTTTAGTTGACCGCAATCAATGATAAAATTTAGTTGTGGGAAGCGTATAAAAGTACGGTTAATTAAGCTATTATTATTCCCCGTGCCCATTAGTGCGTTTAAATCAGCAATATAGAACTGTGTAAATGGCCAAATGCTTAAATAAGCCTTAATCACTGCATTGATATCACTAGAGGCGCACAATGGTGTTGAGAGAGCCTGGTAGTGTTGCCTGTCCCCTTGTTTTGCAAGCACCGCTTGTCCATCTTTAATATCTATCACCGGAATTATTTGCATAGTGCGTATTTTGATTTTTGAGTTTGTCACTGGAGGTGGCTTGATTGAGCAACCTTTACCACCGTCATTATTACAAGAAGCTTATTTAATGCGCAATGCGTTAATGGATGATTTAAGTGCCATTCCGACTGTTGAGTTATTGGTGTTACAGGATTATCGCGTGGCAATGCCATATTATGCTAATTTGCAATGCTTGCGCATAGAGCAAGGAACGGTTTTGACGCACTATTTGCACGAGGTGCAGGATTTGTATGATGCGGTTTGGTTGATAGCACCTGAGACAGAGGGTATTTTGCTGGCATGGTGTCGTTTTTTCAGTGCGCAAGCTAAGCCTTTATGTACTGCTGCTGAGGTAGCGGTGGCACTATGCCAAGATAAATTACAAACCATACAATGTTTAAATCAAGCTGGTATTGCGTGCGTACCAACACAACGCTATAGCACATCAGTGCCGGCACAAGGTCATTGGGTATTAAAAAATAATCATTCGGTGGGCTGTGATGAAGTGTATTTATTACAATCTGCACAAGATTGGCAAACTGTTTCCGCTCAGCTCAAAGAAGGTAATGATTACATCATTCAGCCTTATATTGTAGGGCAAGCAATGAGCTTATCTTGTCTCTTTGCTGATGGGAAAGCTTATTTTATTTGTTGCAATGAGCAACATGTGCAGGTTGAGCAACGACAGTTTATCTTGCATGCCTGTACGGTACACGTGCAGGCAGAACGCGCCTCAGCCTATCAGCAATTATGTGCTGCTATTGCTGCGGCAATGCCTGATTTATTTGCTTATGTCGGCATTGATTTTATGCTTACTGAAACAGGGGAGTGTTTAGTTTTAGAAATCAACCCGCGATTAACCAGCTCATATGCCGGCATTAAGGCCGCATTAGGGATTAATGTTGCTGCCGAGGTTTTGCGCTTGATGAATAATGAGTTACCCATATTAACAAAAACCAGAGAGCGAGCTGTGCACATAGCGATCAACAAAGGAGTTCCGCATGCAAGATAATGTAATCGGTTGGGATATTGGAGGGGCGAATTTAAAAGCTGCCTGCTTAACGTCATCAGGAGAGGTATTGGCAGTTTATCAAGCGTATTGTCCTTTATGGCAAGGCATGCAAGCTTTAGAAAACGCTTTGAGCCACATTTTAGTGCAATTACCCACCAATATCAGTCGGCACGTGTTGACGATGACCGGCGAGTTAGTCGATTTATTTGATGATAGGGCGCAAGGCGTGCAAGCCATTATGGCATTAATGCAAAAAAAATTGCCGCAACAAGCATTAGTGGTTTATGCAGGGAAATTAGGCTTTATCAAGCTTGAAGAAGTTGGCGTGCAACATTTTGATGCGATTGCCTCGGCAAATTGGCTGGCTAGTGCCTCTTATGTTGCTCAATTTGTAGAGCAAGGGTTGTTTGTCGATATTGGGAGTACCACAACCGATATGATTTTATTGCAAAACCACCGAGTAAGCGCGTCAGGTTATACGGATTTTCAACGTTTGGGGACAGGTGAATTGATTTATACCGGTCTCGTGCGCACGGCAGTGATGGCGGTTGCGCAGTCTGTTTATTTTGCGGGTAATGAAGTGGGCTTAATGAGTGAGTATTTTGCGACCATGGCCGATGTATATCGTTTGACTGCTGAGCTTAATGAGCAACATGACCAAGGTGATACGGCTGATGGGCAGGCCAAAACCCTTGCTGCAAGCGCACAACGCTTAGCGCGTATGGTGGGCTGTGATGTGCAAGATTTTACGTTGTCACAATGGCAACAGTTAGCTTATGCCCTTCGTGAACAGCAATTATTGCGTTTGCAACATGCGAGTCAAAGATTATTATCCCGGTTGGCCGGCAGAGAAAAAGTCGTTTTGATTGGGGCGGGTATCGGTCGTTTTCTGGTACAAACTATCGCAGAGCGTTTAGGTTTTGCATATCAAGACTTTAGCGCACTTTTTGCAGTACAGCCTATGTCTGTGCAGAAAAAAAAGAATGATATCGTAATGGATGTAGCGGATTGTGTGCCGGCCGTGTGTGTTGCCTCTCTCTATATTAAAGCGATTGCCTAGTGTTGGCGGTATTGTGGAATAAGTCTGCAAAGCACCAATTTGGCAGTCGATTCTGAGCGTCCGACGGTTACATGTTAAACTATGCGCATAGAGCCATAAATATTATATTTTTAAAAAGAAGGTAGAGATTGAATGTCTGACAATACTGAAATGTTAATAGATTATCGCCGACATGTGGCAGAAAGAGCGGAGATGGGGGTTGTACCACAACCATTAAATGCCGAACAAGTGGCGGCATTGGTTGAGCTGATTAAGCGGCCGCCTGCTGGTGAAGAAGATTTTTTATTAGATTTATTAACGCATCGTATTCCGGCGGGTGTTGATGAAGCCGCTTATGTGAAAGCCGGTTTTTTAGCGGCGGTGGCAAAAGGTGAAGTGAACTCACCTATTATTGATGCAGCACAGGCTGCAAAGTTATTGGGCACTATGTTAGGCGGCTATAATATTGCTCCCTTGATAGAGCTATTGGATCATCAACGTCTCGCTCCGATTGCAGTAGAGGCTTTGTCACATACTTTATTGGTGTTTGATGCGTTTCATGATGTTTATGCAAAGGCGGAAGCCGGCAATGTGTTTGCTAAGCAAGTGGTGCAATCGTGGGCGGATGCCGAGTGGTTTACCAGCAAACCGGAAGTGCCTGAGAAGTTGACGGTGACTGTTTTTAAAGTCACGGGTGAAACCAATACCGATGATTTATCACCGGCGCCGGATGCGTGGTCGCGCCCTGATATTCCATTGCACGCAAAAGCAATGCTGAAAATCCCTAGAGAAGGCATTAGCGATGCAGAGCAACAAATTAATGCGTTAAAGGAAAAAGGATTTCCTGTTGCCTATGTAGGGGATGTAGTCGGAACCGGCTCTTCGCGTAAATCGGCAACCAATTCAGTGCTGTGGTTTACAGGGAATGATATTCCTTATGTACCGAATAAACGTGCCGGTGGTGTGTGTATTGGCGGTAAAATTGCCCCGATTTTCTTTAATACCATGGAAGACTCCGGAGCATTGCCATTTGAATGTGATGTTGAAAAGATGGCGATGGGGGATGTGATTGATATTTATCCCTATCAAGGTGTTGTTAAACGTCATGATACGGATGAAGTCATCTGTGAGTTTGCCTTAAAAACAGATATTTTATTAGATGAAGTGCGTGCCGGCGGGCGTATTCCTTTGATTATTGGTCGTGGATTAACCGATAGAGCGCGTAAGGCGTTGGGCTTAGGAGCTTCTGAGGTATTTCGTCGGCCGGTCGATACTGAGCAAAGTGATAAGGGCTTTACACTCGCCCAGAAAATAGTGGGTAAGGCGTGTGGTGTGGCAGGTGTGCGACCGAATACCTATTGTGAGCCGCATATGACCACGGTCGGATCGCAAGATACAACAGGGCCGATGACACGTGATGAGCTGAAAGACTTGGCTTGTTTGGGGTTTTCTGCTGATTTGGTCATGCAGTCTTTTTGCCATACAGCCGCTTATCCAAAGCCTATTGATGTTGCCATGCAACATAGTTTGCCCGATTTTATTATGAATCGAGGCGGAGTTGCTTTGCGCCCTGGGGATGGCATCATTCACTCATGGCTTAATCGGATGTTATTGCCGGATACTGTCGGGACAGGAGGCGATTCACATACGCGTTTTCCAATTGGTATTTCTTTTCCCGCAGGTTCTGGTTTAGTCGCTTTTGCGGCGGCAACAGGAGTGATGCCTTTAGATATGCCCGAATCTGTATTGGTGCGTTTTTCCGGTCAAATGCAGCCGGGGATTACTTTACGGGACTTGGTGAATGCCATTCCGTTAGCCGCCATTAAGCAAGGTTTATTGACCGTAGAGAAAAAAGGTAAGAAAAATGTTTTTTCCGGCCGTATTTTAGAGATTGAAGGTTTACCGGATTTAAAAGTAGAACAGGCTTTTGAATTATCCGATGCTTCGGCAGAGCGTTCGGCGGCGGGTTGTACTATCCGTTTAGGTGAAGCTCCTATTCGTGAATACCTTAACTCTAATATAACGCTGCTAAAATGGATGATTGCGGAAGGTTACGGTGATGTGCGTACGATTGAGCGACGCATTAAAGATATGCAAGCTTGGTTGGCACAACCTACCTTAATGGCACCGGATGCAGATGCCGAATATCATACCGTACTGGAAATTGATTTAAACCAGATTAAAGAGCCTATTATGGCCTGCCCGAATGACCCGGATGATGTAAAAACTTTAGCTGATGTTGCCGGGACTAAGATTGATGAAGTGTTCTTAGGTTCTTGTATGACGAATATTGGGCATTTTCGTGCAGCCGGTAAATTGTTGGAAAAAGAAAGCGGCCGTTTACCGACCCAATTATGGATATCACCGCCTACTAAAATGGATCAAGAACAACTGACGGAAGAAGGTTATTACAGTATCTTTGGTAAATCTGGTGCGCGTATGGAAATGCCAGGCTGTTCTTTATGTATGGGGAATCAAGCGCGTGTGGCAGATAATGCAACCGTTGTTTCTACCTCGACTCGAAACTTCCCTAATCGTTTAGGTAATAATGCCAATGTGTATTTAGGGTCGGCTGAATTAGCCGCCGTCTGCTCAATTTTAGGTAAAATCCCAACTGCCGCAGAGTATATGGCTTATGTTGAACAGATTAATGCTTCGGCAGAAGATACTTACCGCTATTTGAATTTTGATCAGATTAAGCGTTATGAGGATAAGGCGGAGACGGTTACGATTTAGTTTTTGAGTAAATAAGTGGAGCTTTGAATGGATTATGCGCTTAACGCATGATGAAGTGAAAACGCTTAAACAAGCGGTGTTAGAGCGAGATATGCAGGCACGTGTTTTTCTATTTGGTAGTCGAGTAGACGATAGTCAACGAGGGGGCGATATAGACTTGCTGATTGAATCTAAAAAACTCACTCGGCAAGATATACGTGCTATACGCCGGCAATTTTTTGATCGATTTGGCGAGCAGAAAATAGATGTTGTGCTTGATAATGGTCATGATAATCAGACATTTATTAAGATGATTAAGCCTAAGGCAGAGCGTTTATGAGTGTGGCGTATTTAGAAGAGCTGATGGTGTCCCTAGAGAAGCAATTGTTTTGGCTAGATTGTTCCTATCAGCAGGTTAAAGATTTAGCATTGCCGGAAAATTTTAGTATCGAGCAGTTTAATAGGTTTGAAAATTTGTGTAGTCGCTATGCGCGTACAATTGATTTTTTAGTACGCAAAGTTTTTCGTTGTTTGGATGCTGTAGAATTTGAAAATCAAGGTACTTTAGTGGATGTGGTGAATCGTGCGCATAAACGGAAATTATTTGCTGATATTGAATTAATTCGACAAATTAAAGATATTCGTAATGAGATAGTGCATGAGTATTTAGATGAGGCGTTACAAGGTGTGTTTGTTGATGTGGTCTCTACAACGCCCGAGTTGCTGGCAATAGGACGTAATACCTTACAATATGCACAGCGTTTTAATAATGATTCAATTCAAAAAAATCAATGAGTAAAACATGAATATAAAAGAATACATGACTACCTTAGGACAACAAGCGGCTGCGGCTGGGCGTGAAGTGAGCCGTGCCGAGTCAGGTAAAAAGAATGCGGCGTTATTGGCGATTGCTGAGCAACTGGCTTTACAAACAGATTTTTTGGCGGCTGAGAATGCTAAAGATTTAGTTGCGGGCAAAGAAAAAGGCTTAGATGCGGCTTTATTAGACCGTTTAGAGTTAACACCTGCTAGAATTCAAGCGATGATTGAGGGATTGCAGGAGGTTGCGGCTTTGCCTGACCCGGTTGGGGCTATTTCAGATTTAAATTATCGCCCGAGTGGGATTCAAGTCGGTAAAATGCGCGTGCCATTAGGTGTGATAGGGATTATTTATGAATCACGACCTAATGTTACTGTGGATGCCGCGGCTCTGTGTTTAAAATCAGGTAATGCTTGTATCTTGCGTGGCGGTTCTGAATCCATTCATTCTAATAAAGCGATTGCAAGTTGCATTGCGCAAGGCTTGCAGCAGGCAGGCTTGCCCGAACAATCCGTACAGGTTGTGGAGACGACGGATAGAGCGGCAGTCGGTGAGCTGATTACGCTAAATGATTATGTGGATGTGATTGTTCCGCGTGGTGGTAAAAGCCTGATTGAGCGCATTTCCAAAGAAGCAAGTATTGCGGTCATTAAGCATTTAGATGGCATTTGTCATGTTTATATTGATGGAGCGGCCGATATTGAAAAAGCCGTGAATATTGCGGTCAATGCAAAAACGCATCGCTATGGCGTTTGTAATGCCATGGAAACCTTGTTGGTGGCTGAGTCCATTGCGGCACAAGTATTGCCAAGGCTTGCTCAGGCGTATAAAGCCAAAGGCGTTGAGTTACGCGGTTGTTTAAAAACTTGCTCTATTGTGCCTGATTGCGTGCGTGCCACGGAGGCTGATTGGCAGACTGAGTATTTAGCCCCGATATTGGCAATTAAAATAGTCGCTGATATTGATGCCGCTATGGCGCATATCAATCAGTTTAGCTCAGGACATACCGAATCTATTGTGACCGAAAACTATACGTTGGCGCGGCGTTTTTTGCGTGAAGTAGATTCTAGTTCTGTGATGGTTAATGCTTCTACGCGTTTTGCCGATGGCTTTGAATATGGCTTAGGGGCAGAAATTGGTATTAGTACCGATAAATTGCACGCGCGTGGCCCTGTCGGCTTAGAAGGTCTGACCAGTTTGAAGTATGTTGTGTTAGGTGATGGGCATATACGTCAGTAAATGATTGGTATTTATGGCGGTACGTTTAACCCGGTGCATTATGGGCATTTGCGTACGGCCGTAGAGGTACAAGAGATTTTTGCTTTAGATGAGTTGCGCTTATTGCCGTGTGCGCAGCCGGCGCATCGCGCCATGCCGGAAGTCAGTGCGGTACAGCGTTTGCAGATGTTGCAACTTGCTGTGCAAGATGTGCCATCATTACGTATTGATACGCGTGAGTTGGAGCGGTCTGGCGTTTCTTATATGGTCGATACTCTAGCCGCTATTCGTGCTGAAATACTGCAAGTGCCTGTATTTTTGTTTATGGGAATGGATGCCTTTAATGGGCTAACAAGCTGGCATAAATGGCAAGAGCTTTTTACTTATGCACATATCGTGGTGATGACGCGACCAAATTTTACGGCAGAAATACACTCTGATTTTATAAGAG
>JALSIU010000280.1 GCA_026989715.1 Methylomonas sp. | reverse complement strand
ATACAGAGTCAAAACTCGTTGTCAATGCTTATTCTCAGAAAGTTTTGAGATAAACAAGAAGCAAAAAAACAACCACTTCAAGACAAACCCAAAACAAGAAAAAATCAACACCAACCGAACCCGAAGATTCAAACTTCAGACCTCTCTGAAGAGCCGACCATTATAACCAAAACAAACAATGAGTCAAGCTTTTATTTCAAGGCTTCTTTCGAACTCGTTAAGCAAAAAAACAAGACCAACATACAAGCCGATCAAACGTTCAAAACATAATGAATAAGCCGGAACTGAAAACATTGAAGGAACAAATAACACCCTTCGCTTCAATTCCGAAAACCTTGCTCTTCATTGCGTTAGCGTTGAAGAGCAGGCTATTATACATCCACTTCATTATACGTCAAGATTTTATTTTAACTTTTGCGAACTTTCTTTTACCCACCTGAAATACATGCTCTGCACCCACTGGAATGACTAACTTTGCGTCCGATATTTTTTCGCCATCAATTTTTACAGCCCCCTGCTTTACCATCCGATTTGAATCCGACGTACCCGATGTAAGTCCCGCATTTTTTAATAATAAAGCTAATCCATAACCCCCATCAGTAGCAACTAACTCAATTTCTGGAATATCATCTGGAATCGCACCACGCTTAAATTGCGCCTCAAAATCCCCCAGAGCCTTAATAGCGGCCGCGTCATCATGAAACCTAGCAATAATTTCTTGAGCCAGCTTTACTTTATAATTGCGCGGATTAGCTCCCTCTTTACATTCTTTTTCCCACTCCGCAATCTCTTGCATGGGCCTAAAGCTCAACAACTCAAAGTAACGCCACATTAATTCATCAGAAATGGACATGATTTTACCAAACATATCCTTCGGTGCATCCGAGATACCTATATAGTTATTTAAAGACTTTGACATTTTTTGCACGCCATCCAAGCCCTCCAGAATCGGCATAGTCATAACCACTTGCGGTTTTATACCATAATGCTCTTGTAACTGCCTACCCACTAATAGGTTGAACTTTTGATCTGTACCACCCAACTCTACATCCGATTTCATTGCAACCGAATCATACCCCTGTATTAATGGATACAAAAACTCATGAATTGCAATGGGCTGCCCACCTTTATATCGCTTATTAAAATCATCACGCTCCAACATACGCGCAACAGTATGCTTTGCAGCCAATTGAATTAAATCAGCGGGTGACATGACACTCATCCATTCCGAATTAAACATTATTTGTGTTTTTTCAGGGTCTAAAATTTTAAAGACTTGCTCCTGATAACTTTTAGCATTTTCAATCACCTGCTCTTTAGTTAAGGGCTTACGGGTAATATTCTTACCCGTTGGGTCACCGATCATACCCGTAAAGTCACCAATCAAAAAAAGTACCTCATGACCCAAATCTTGAAATTGCTTTAATTTATTGATTAATACCGTATGCCCTAGATGCAAATCTGGCGCAGTAGGATCAAAGCCGGCTTTAATACGTAACGGCCGCCCTTCAGTCAGCTTTTTAAGTAACTCCGCTTCAACTAAAATTTCATCCGTTCCACGCTTTAGCTGCGCCAATACATCTTCTTGCAATGTCTTCACCTTCTCTATCATTTATTAGTTAAAATCTTTATAAATCTTATTTTTAGCCTTTTTCATAACTATTTTGCCGTAATATAATATTAGGCATTAGCAAAAAAAACACCTTATAATCTGCAAATGCAATATCAAAACGAATTATTCCAGCTGACAACTCCCCCTAAAAATATAAGTAAAAAACACCCTAATTCTTTACTCATAGGCATTTGCAGCGCAATCACCATTTTCATAAGCTATGCTTTCTTTTATTCAGAGCCCAAACAACCTACCCCTAAAAACATCGCACTTACTCTCCCTGAAATAACGACCAAAATCAGCCATCTCAAGCCTGGCGCTTCATTAAGCACCAATATGAATGACACTCTACCCTCCATCACTTCTCAGTTCACAACCCAAAAGCCAGCAACACATAGCATGCAAAGCTTTTCTACCGTATGGCAAAAACACAAAATAAAACCTGGAGAAAGCCTTTCCGTTATTTTCGCAAAAAATAAATTGAGCAAATCAGATCTGCATAAAATCATACATACGAATGATATTAGCTCTCAGTTTGCCAACATACGCCCAGGCAAGTCATTAATGATTGGACATAATATTTCTGGCCAACTCAGTCACTTAATTTACCAGAAAGATAGCTATAACACACTCAAAGCAACACGCATTGATGATGACAATTTTAAAGTAGAACTTATTATAAAGGAAGCAACACCAAAAATTGCCGGCGCATCCGGCACCATCCAAACTTCCCTCTTTATTGATGGTAAAAATGCAGGACTTTCTGATAAAACAATCATGCAACTTACGAACATATTTGCATGGGACATTGACTTTGCACACAGCATTCGTACTGGTGATAAATTTTCCGTTATTTATGAAGACCTTTATATAGACGATCAGTTCATCGGTACCGGTAATATTTTAGCTGCTGAATTTGTTAATCGCGATCGTAGCTTTAAATCAATTAGATACCAAGATGCATCAGGCAAAGTCAACTACTACTCCCCCGAAGGCAACAGCATGCGCAAGGCATTCTTACGGACACCTATCGATTTTGCACGCATTAGCTCACATTTTAATTTAAAGCGCAAACACCCCGTTTTAAACCGAATTCGCGCACACAAAGGCGTTGATTATGCAGCAAGCCACGGTACGCCAATCAAAGCAACGGGAGATGGTAAAATTATTTTCCGGGGGCGCAAAGGCGGTTACGGCAATGTTATTATCATTCAGCACGGGCAAAGTTACAGTACACTGTATGCACATATGTCCAAATTTAAAAAGGGGCTAAAAGTTGGCTCCTATATTCATCAGGGACAAGTGATAGGTTTTGTTGGAAAAACAGGCTTAGCCTCAGGCAACCACCTACATTATGAATTTCGCGTCAACGGTGTACATCGCAACCCTTTGACCGTAAAACTGCCCAACGCCAGCCCCATCAAAGAAAAATATAAAGACGATTTTTCAGAAAAATCTAAAGCATTACTCAGTCAGCTAGAGCAGTTGAACTCTACCAAAGTAGCCAATAATACGCGACAAAATGAGCAATGAATATTATATAGGGCTCATGTCCGGCACTAGCCTTGATGGCATAGATGCCGGTTTATATCGCTTTACGGATAATAAAATCGAACTTATCCATTTTTACTATCGAGCTTACCCAGCCAATATAAAACAAAAAATACTTAAACTATGCGACATTAATCAGCCCATTTCTTTACTAGAATACGGCAAACTGGACACTCAGCTAGGCGCATTTTATGCCGATGCCTGCCTAACACTATTAACACAGGCAAAAGTTGATGCTCATAAGGTAAAAGCCATTGGTAGCCATGGACAAACTATTTTGCATGCCCCCAACTCAACTCAACCGTTCACCCTACAAATTGGCAACCCTAATATTATTAGCCAAATAACAGGCATCACCACCATTGCTGATTTCCGCCGTAGAGACATTGCTGCCGGCGGACAAGGCGCACCACTGGTTCCTGCATTTCATCATGCCATGTTTCATTCCTGCAAGAACAATAGAGTTATTATTAATATTGGCGGCATTGCCAATATTACCACGCTACCCAAAGACTCCCATCACAAAATGCAAGGGTTTGATACAGGCCCCGGCAATACGCTGATGGATTACTGGATACTGACACATAAAAACAAGACATATGATAATCATGGCGCATGGGCAGCATCAGGTGAAATCAAGATGGAACTGCTAAATGCTTTTAAAAATGATCCATATTTCTCCTTACCGCCACCTAAAAGCACAGGCACCGAATACTTTTCAAGCTCGTGGCTATCTGCAAAATTGCGTCACTTACCTCATTATGCACCTGAAGACGTACAACGCACTTTGTGTCAGCTAACCGCAACAACCATTGCAGAAGCCATTCATCATGCCGCACCTAAAACAGAACAAGCTTTACTTTGTGGCGGCGGCACTCATAATTCAACACTGCTAAAAGCCTTACAACAACTGCTCAACAATATAAGCATCCATTCAACGGATACTCTAGGAGCACCACCCGACCAAGTAGAAGCAATGGCTTTTGCGTGGCTGGCCAAACAAACACTAACCGGGATAACAGGAAATGCGCCTGAAGCGACAGGCGCAAAAGAAGCGGTCATTTTAGGAGGAATATATCAAGCCTAAAACACGCAAATATCTTTGACAACTCACTAATGGAACATTTAAGCCTCCACGCTGTCACTAAACAGAGAATGAGGAACCACAACCACAGGTCGTCGTGGCATTAGGATTACGAATCACAAACTGCGCACCTGAAAGGTCTTCTTTATAATCAATTTCAGCTCCCGTCAAATACTGAATGCTCATCGAATCAACCAACACTGTTACGCCATCATTTTCTACTTGCGTGTCATCTTCGGCAACTTCTTCGTCAAAGGTAAAGCCATACTGAAACCCCGAGCAACCACCACCTGAAATATACACTCGCAATTTCAAATTATCGTTACCTTCTTCTGCAATTAAAGCACCTACTTTTTTTGCCGCACTGTCACTAAAAATAATTGGATCCGCCATATAAATACCCTCTAAGTAATTGTTATCGCATGATTATGACTATACCTAGTGTTTTAGTCAAGATTTATGGATATAAGGCTACCGCCTGCAGACCTTGCTTTTCATCAAAAGCAAACATTAAATTCATATTCTGCACCGCCTGTCCTGCGGCACCTTTCACTAAATTATCAATCACAGCAAGTACGACAACCGTATCACCTCCTTGCGGCACTAACACTGATATTTGACATTGGTTACTGCCTCTCACATTACGCGTATCAGGGTGTGCTCCTGCCGGCAGCACATCAACAAACTCTTCACCCGCATACCGTTTTTCGTACAATACTTGTAATTGCATCGCTGAATCAGCTTTCAATTGCGCATATAATGTGGCTTGTATCCCTCGAATCATCGGCACTAAATGCGGCACAAAAGTCAAACCAACCGCTTGCTTTGCCGCAATTGATAACCCTTGACGAATTTCCGGCAAGTGCCGGTGCCCTGAGGCGGCATAAGCCTTAAAACTCTCACCTGTTTCACTCATTAACGATGCTACCGCCGCTTTACGCCCTGCCCCGCTAACACCTGATTTAACATCTGCAATTAAATGCGCAACATCTACCAGCCCATGCTCAATCAAAGGTAAAAAACCTAACTGTACAGCAGTCGGGTAACATCCAGGGCATGCAATCAGTTTAGCATCACTAATTTTATGACGATTTATTTCAGGCAAACCATATACAGCATCCGCAATAAGCTCAGGACAAGCATGCTCCATACCGTACCATTTTGCCCATTCATCTGCATCTTTAATACGAAAGTCAGCAGACAAATCAATGACTTTGACATTTTTTGCCAATAACTTCTCAGCCATCAACATAGCCGCGCCATTAGGAGTTGCAAAAAATACCACATCACAACTTGCCAAAGAATCAACATCAGGCTGCGTAAAACATACACCAATACGACCACGTAAACTTGGATATAAAGCATCAACACGCACCCCAGCATCAGAGCGCGAAGTCACAACGGCCACCTCAACCTCCTCATGCAATGCTAAAATCCGAAGCAACTCTACTCCTGTATAACCTGTACCGCCAACAATACCTGCACGAATCATATCTAAACCTAATTTAATCCCATTTTAATAAAAACACCTGTTCCACAAGAAAAGGTAAAATGCAAAGCCCTCAACCTCAATATATTTTCAGCTTGTATAGATTGAGTTTTGTATAATCCATCTATACTTTCCACCATAGCTAAAACAATAGATGAATAAAGAAAAGCGTCTAGCCATATTCACCCGCCTAGCAGAAGCCATTCCTGAGCCTGTAACCGAACTACACTATAACAGTACTTTTGAGCTCCTAATTGCTGTCGTGTTATCAGCACAAGCAACCGATAAAGGCGTCAATAAAGCAACCGCAATATTATTCCCCGTGGCCAATACACCACAAGCCATTTATGACTTAGGGGAAACGGGGCTAAAACCTTACATTAAAACCATCGGCCTTTACAACACTAAAGCAGCTAACATTATTAAATTATGCCGAAAATTATTAGATGATTTTCAAGGTAGCGTCCCGCAAACAAGGAAAGAACTAGAATCTTTAGCAGGTGTTGGTCGCAAAACAGCCAATGTTATATTAAACACCGCTTTTGGCCAACCGGTCATGGCAGTTGATACGCATATTTTCCGAGTAGCCAATCGCACAGGCATCGCAACAGGTAAAGATGTACTGGCTGTAGAAAAGAAATTAAACTCGCACGTCCCCAAGCAGTATAAATTGGATGCCCACCATTTATTGATTTTACATGGCCGCTATACCTGCATAGCTCGCAAGCCAAGATGCTCTAGTTGTGTTATCGAAGACTTATGTGAATTTAAAGCAAAAGTGCATAGCTAGCTTATTATTTTCTACCAATAAACGACTCATTACTCTCAAATCAAACTCTAAACTGAGAAATCAAGCTCTTTAAATCACTGGCTAACTGCGCCAACCCTTCACTGCTCTCAGTCACTTGCTGTGAGCTTTGCGAGGCTTCTAATGTCACTTGATTAATATGGTCTACACTCCGGCTAATATCGTTTGCCACAGCAGACTGCTCTTCTGAAGCACTCGCAATCTGGGTACACATATCATCAATTTCTGTGACAGCAATGGTAATATGTTCTAAAAATTCACTTTCTTTTTGTGTTTCAGCAATAGTTGCTTCCGTCCTGTTTTGACTTTCATTCATTACCTTAACCGCTTTTTGTGTTCCCTCTTGTAAGCGTTCAATCATATTTTGAATTTCAGTTGTTGAATCTTGAGTACGACTGGCCAGCGTTCTCACTTCATCTGCAACCACAGCAAAACCACGCCCCTGCTCCCCTGCCCTTGCCGCTTCTATCGCCGCATTCAGTGCTAATAAATTTGTTTGCTCAGCGATACTTTTAATCACATCCAAAACCACACCAATACTTTCTCCATCTGATTCCAGTTGTTTTACCACACCCGTCGCCACCATTATTTCTTCTGAAAGTGAGCTAATAGCCGCAACAGAATTACTCACGATAGCCTGACCATTACTGGCTTGTTGATGTGCATTTTGAGTAGCCACTGCGGTAGCCGATGCACTACGTGCAACTTCTTGTACTGTTGCTGCCATTTCTGTCATCGCCGTGGCCACCTGCTCAACTTCTTGCTGTTGCCGCTGTACACCTTGGTTAGTTTGCGTACTGGTCGTAGACAACGCCTCCGCATTAAAAGCCAGCTTCGAAATGGAAGACTCTAATTGCCGTACCACCTCTGTAAATTGATCTGCCATACGATTAAACGAACCTGCAACCTCAGCAAACTCATCTTGATTATCTAATTGCAAACGAGGGCGTAAATCGCCACCAGCTAATTTAGCCGATGTGTCTTTAATGGCAGAAATCGCAGTAACAAATGAAATGTAAAAGCCAGCAAATAAATAGAAGGCCAGTAATGTAAAAAGCACAACAATTACAGCCAAATAAAAAGCTTGTGATGTTAATGCCGCCTCACGTTGTGCAATTAGTGTCGCTAATTCCGGCATTAATTGATCTAACAATGCAAAATTAACCTTAATCGCTTCAGTCCCTTTAGCAAAGACCTGACTAGCTACAACACGTATTGAGTCTGTGCGTAAAACACCCTGTTGTAAATACTGCACATAATTATTTGCCATAGTGATGGCATCATTCACACTTAAGCGAATTTTTTGCCCCACAGCAGGGTTACTTTCCGTAATGACTCGCGCACTGCGCTGTAAAGCGACAATATTTTTTTGTACTGCCGCTAATAAACTCGCTAATTTAATACGCTCTTGATTGGTCGCTATTTGTCTTGCGGCCAAACCTGAAGCCATACCCCGCGCTTGACCTAAATTTTCTACCACTTGTGGCAATGTACTCACAATAGAGGTCGCAATATAAAAACTTTCTAGTTCAGGATCCATCGCCAACCCTGAACGGTCATTGACTGAAGCAATCAAATCTAACACCTGTACAATAAGTGCAGTATGCTTAGCAAATATATCAGATGCTTGCCCAGAAAAAGCCACACTTTCTAACTGTTGCCATGTTGACTTAATGGTATTCCATTGATTGGCAACGCCCAAAGCCCCGCCTAATTGCCGATCAAGCGCGTCGACAGCCTGTATATCTTGAGCTATTTGTTGTCGCTTCGCCAATATTTTTCCCTTAAACGCGCTATTACCAGACAAATAAGCATTCGTCATGCCCCGATGCTCGGGAAAATGTTGAACTAGCTGTCGTAACGGCACAATATACTGCAACCCAGATTGTTCTTTCTTTGCCACCTCAATCGCCGCTAACTGCTCATTAAGCAATAACGTAGAAGTGATGACTAATGGAATCATAAATGCCAAAGAAATCACCAGCATTTTATGAGAGCATTGCAAACGATTCATTAATGCAGTAACAGGTGCAGTGAACATATAAAGACCTCTAAGTTTAAAAAGTTTAAAAAGGTATCGACAGTTTACCTGAAATCTAAAGGGTATTTATTCATTATGTTCATGCTTGGCATGAGCCGTGACACCCTCAAGCTCTATATCATGGGCGACACCATGCAATGCAACAATTAAAACCACGCCCGCCAAAATCAGTGCAATTTGTTGCAAAGAGGTTTTAATATCGGTTTTTTTATGCAAAGTAGGGATTAAATCGGCTACCGCAATATAAATAAAACTAGAAGAAGCCATCGCCAAAAAGTAAGGTAAACTATTCTGTAAATCCCCTAGTGCATAGTATGCTAAAACACCTCCCACAACTGTCGTTAAACTAGCCAAAACATTGTAAAACAAGGCTTTTTGACGACTATAGCCACTATGCAGCAAAATAGCAAAATCTCCCACCTCTTGCGGTATTTCATGAGCCGCAACCGCTAAACTGGTCACAATACCCAATTGTACATCGGTCAAAAATGCAGCACCAATCAAAATACCATCGACAAAATTATGGATACCATCCCCAATAACAATCATAGCCCCCGCCGAGCGATGCTCATCCTGCGCATGACTATGGCTATGCGCATGATGATGACCTTCTATATCAATATGTACCTCACAATGCTCGGAATGACAGTGCCTCCAGATTAAGAGCTTTTCTAAGATAAAGAAAAGTAGTAGCCCAAGCATAATGCAACCGGATAAAGTTTGAATCTGCTCCGTACCAACCTCTTCAAAGGCGTGCGGAATCAAGCCCCAAAAGGCAACAGCCAATAATGCACCAGTTGCAAAACTTACGCCATGCGGCAAAATCTTGTTTTGGGTGTCTTCTGCTAATAACAAAAAAACAGAAGCTGCCAAAACACTTAAAACACCGCCTAAAGCGGTAAAAATAATAATTAAAAATAGTAAATTCATTTGCAATATAAGTCGTGAAACGCACCAAGTGCACGCCTCATTTATGTTGTCTGCTTCCAGATAAGCGTTGCCATACGCCCCGTTTGACCATCACGCCGATAAGAAAAAAACTGTGCCTGTTGAGTAACGGTACAATAACTTCCGCCATAAATACGCCGCACCCCAACATTATTTAAAATAATACGCGCTATTTTATAAATATCTGCTAGGTATTTATCGGGTGCCGTGGACACGAAAGCCTCCCGAAACAGTACCGACTGCTCAACAAACGCGCACTGCACATCCCGCCCCACAACAAAACAGTTCGGACCAATGGCAGGCCCTAACCAAGCCAACAATTCCACAGCAGGCATATGTTGCACAGTATTTTGAATAATGCCATGCAACAACCCACGCCACCCCCCATGTATTGCAGCAACGGTCGTGCCATGCACATCGCATAATAAGATAGGTAAGCAATCTGCCGTCATAACAGCACAAACCGTTTCATTATCATGCGCATAACTCGCATCGGCATTTGGCAAAGCAAACATATTATCAGCATTAACCACCTGTGTACTATGCGTTTGTTGCAACCAAGCAGGCTCCGCAGGTAAGTTCAGCATTCTCTTGATTGCCCGCCGATTTTCCCACACAGACTCGGCGCTATCCCCCACATGCAGTGCCAAGTTTAAGCTAGAAAAACATCCCGTACTGACACCACCTGTTCTAAAGCTTGTTGCCGCCTTAATATGCGCAGGTGCTGGCCAATCAGCTGTGATCCAGTGTGTCATTGGTACGTAAAGCAGCTAATAATTGTTGCATATCATCAGGCACCGGTAATTCCCACTCCATATAGTCACCGGTACGCGGGTGAATTAAACCGAGCTTTTCAGCATGCAAGGCTTGTCGCTTAAAGCTACGCAATACAGTTTCTAAAGCTGGCCCGCAGTCTTTTGGCATTTGAAAACGCCCGCTATACATAGGATCTCCAACTAATGGCATTCTAATATGCGCCATATGTACCCGAATTTGATGAGTGCGCCCTGTTTCTAACTTTACCTGTATTAAGGTATTGCGTAAAAAACGCTCCAATACTCGATAGTGAGTAACTGCAGGTTTACCGGAATCTCGTACCGCATATTTTTTACGATCTGTCGGGTGCCGGCCAATCGGCTCATCTAAGGTTCCACCACCTGTCATACGGCCAATGGTAATGGCCAAATATTCACGATGAATGCTACGTGCTTGCAATTGCTCCACCAAACTATGATGTGCCGCCAAGGTTTTAGCAACCATCAATAAACCGCTGGTATCTTTATCAATACGATGTACGATACCGGAACGAGGTACCGTCGCTGCATCCGGCAAATGAAATAATAAGGCATTTTGCAAAGTACCGCTCCAATTGCCTGCGCCCGGATGTACAACAAGCCCCGCAGGCTTATTGACAATTAAAATATCCTCATCTTCATACACAATATCCAATGGAATATCTTCAGCAAGGTACTCAGTCACTTCCTCAGCTTCTGCATCTAATTCTAAATGCTCTGCGCCTTCTAAACGGTCTTTGGCTTTTAACTGCACACCATTAACCGTAACACGCTCCGCTTTTATCCACGTTTGTAATTTATTT
The DNA here is from genome assembly GCA_026989715.1 of Methylomonas sp. GTDB lineage: Bacteria > Pseudomonadota > Gammaproteobacteria > Methylococcales > Methylomonadaceae > Methyloprofundus. The sequence goes on along the minus strand of JALSIU010000280.1, from coordinate 675 downwards.
CTGGAGTAATCGGGAAACAACTCGACCAAAACTTGATCCAAGCGTTTACCGGCTAATTCTAAAGGCACTTCGGCGACTAATATGGCCATATAATAATTTCTTTCCTAACAACTATATTTATCTATCTAAAATTCTTTTACAATAAACAATATTCACCAAGGTGAAAATTTGTTTTTATGCAAAATGTCATCAATCTTACAACGTGTTGTTGCTCCTATGCCATCCTTTTTCACTAAATTAATCATTATTTTTTGTTTCTATACTCTACTGCCTGCTTGCAGCTTTTTTAAAGATGAAAAGCAAGATAAATATCACGACTGGACTGTTGAGCAATTTATAGCAGCCAGCAAAGAAGCAATGGCTGATGAAAGTTACAAAAAAGCCATTAAATTATTAGAGCAACTGGATTCACGTTATCCTTTTGGTGCTCACTCAGCACAAACGCAACTAGATTTAACCTATGCCTATTTTAAAAATGGTGATGCAGAAACCGCTCTGGCATCCGCAGACCGTTTTATTAAAACTCACCCGCGCCATCCCAATGTGGACTATGCCTACTATATAAAAGCATTGGTCAATTTTAACAGAGACCTTGGCTTTATCGACCGGTTTATTCCCTCAGACAAAACACAACGCGATACCGTCTTTACCCAATCCTCCTATTTAGGCTTTGCC
>JALSIU010000279.1 GCA_026989715.1 Methylomonas sp. | reverse complement strand
CTGACGATAGCGTTGACAAAAATGTAACCAAAAAGTGAGCACCTTAAAAGGTCGTATTTTTTGCGCGTTATCACGCATCAGTTGCGGAAATAAATACCGAGTCAATAACAATGACACCACAATACCAGTGCCTGTATAAACAGCGACCTGCTGAAACCCCGGATAACCTGATAAACCCAAAGCGACATAACCGATTAAAGTCGTTAATGCGCCCATCAATAGACTGGGAAAAATCTGTTTAACCAAGCTTAATCGCTGTACCGCATCCATGCCCTGAGCATGCACTAAAACATGAATCGGATAATCAATACAAATACCAATCAATGTAGAGCCAATGGCAATAGTCATGCCATGCACCGAACCGAACACCATATTGGTGACCAAAACGGCAACTGCCATCACCGTTAATAATAAGGAAAAAACCCAAAACAAGACGCGCAATGAACGAAAAATAAACAGAAACAATAAGGTTAAGGCGACAGATGATAAGATACTGACAAATGTTATATCTTTTTCCATCATGGTTTGCGTTGCAACCGCAAATAAAGGCACTCCCGTCATTTCCAATTGATAGATAAGCGATTGTTTTGCTATCAGCTCGGCAAAAATAGCCTTGATTTGGGCTTGAATTTGTCGTTGTGCGGGGACATCCATCCCTGACATTTCAGTTTCTAAAATAAAATTAGCATACTGTGTGGGATTTTCGCGTTGCGTGTTAAGATTTTTTTTGAAGCGTTCAGCAAACTCTTTAAACCCATTTAAAGAGAGTAATAAAGGGTCTTGTACGGCAATTTTTTTTATAAATGCGCCCTGTGGGGACAATAAGGCTTGCTTTAAGCCTGCCGCACGTTCATGCAAAGCAGACTCGGTCAATAAATCATGAACAGCTTGCTTTGGGGTGCGGCTATATAATTGTGCACCATGTTTAGCATAAAGTTTAACAATAGCCGCCACCGCCCCCCGTTGCTCATCTGTTGCCCAAATATCGGCCACACCTGGAATCGCGTGCAATCGTTTGAGCCAAGCTTGTCTAAAAGTAGTCGAGACTTGGGCGTTACCTCCTGCATCTATCGACAAAATATAACGCCGCGATAAAGTACCGGATTGTATTTCACTGGCTAATAAAATTTCTTCTGCATTATCACCTGCAATCACAAAAGCAGAAATATTAGTTTGAAAATGCGTACTCACAACGGCTAAAACAATCAGTAATGGCAAGCCGAGTAAAAAAAAGAGAGAGGCGTAAGAGGGTCGCACAATTACTGCCTTTGTAATGATTGCAATAAACCCATTAATTTTTGTTTAACGGCCAAACCTTGTTGTGGGTGGCTTAATAGATACAAGCTACGGTCGCCATCCGGTAAAAATACCGTCATTTTATGCGCAACTTGCTTAGGAAGTCCTTGCATAATAATTTTTAATGCGGACGCGCCAGGTTCGTGTTCTTTTGCTGTTAACGTCAATTTCCATGCCGATGCGGATGTCGTTAAAGCCAAATGATACCACTGCCGCAAAAAAGGTAAATCACCGGTCATAATGCTTTTAAATGCCGCTAAGCTGGCCATCATCGGATCACTTTCATCTATTTGTAACTGATGATAAGTTTGCGTACTGGGTTTAAAATAGCTCAGTTGCTCGCCATTAACCGCCATAATTTCTAACTCCGGCTGCTGTTGCTGTTTGAGTAAAATATGGGGACCTGCCGCATACAAAAAACCGCTTCCCTGCCAATCTTCAGACAATAGCCCCATATAACGCGTCTCTTGGTACGCAATCTGCACGGCAATATCGGGTTGCATACGCGCTATCACACTATCAATTGACTCTTGTGCATAACAGAGGCCGGTTGCCACCCATAAGCATAAAGTGCCGGCTAAAATTTTATTTAAAATCACACATTAACTCGCTCGTACATCCATCCAAATGGCGCGGCCATCAACCAGCATTTTGCTAATCGACTCTTTAACTCCTGGAATGGGTTTATCAGGTAATTGTACTTTAATCGTACGAAAATAAAGGTGTCGCCAAATGTATTCCCCCACCATTAGTATGCCGGTTAATACAAAAATCATAATGCCGGTATAAAAAGCCCACCATGATACCGGCGCAAATAATGCCAGCACAATACAAGCCAATACATTAAATGCAAAGAACCCTGTCCACATCATGGTTAAGCGGCGGCAATAACGACTCACTACAGGGGGGATTTCAGGAAAATCCAGGCTGGCAAAACGTTCAACTAAAGAAGGCCCTTTACCTTTACGTAGGGTTTTGCCAAAAAAATCCATCAAACTCAATTGAATGAAAATGGGGATTAACTTGGCCACTAAATCTTGATAAAAAATAGTGCCTAAAGCCAATAGCAACACAATATCTAAATTTTTAAATCGTACCCGCGCATTCTTTGCTTTTACGGCTTGCCACAAATAAAAGCCGGCAACCATAGCAGGTGCAAACCACACAACACCTGCTTCTATACCTCTATATACCAAATAAGGGTAAAGTAAAAAAAGAAGGGTACTGATTATGCCACGTAAAACCTTCTTCATAATAATGCTATTTACTTCTGTTTTCCGTTACAAATTCAGCCAATGCATTGAGCGAAGCAAAAATTTCTTGATTGCGCTCATCTTCTGAGGTAATTTTCACACCATATTGCCGGTCTAATAAAACGGCAATTTCCAAAGCATCAATTGAGTCCAGTCCCAAGCCTTCACCAAATAAAGGTTCATCCGCACCAATATCTTCAGCATTGACATCCTCTAAATGTAAGCCTTCAATAAATAATGTTTTTAATTCTGCCACCAACTCTTGAGACATACTTTTCCTTAACTTAAATAACTTCAAAAAAACGAATATTTTAACTTATTTACGCTAAATTAAGAAAATTAACTCTCAGTATCTAGCATTCTCAACTAAGAATGACCTACAAATATTGATAGATGTTAAAAACTAGAAACCTTAAACGCTCTACTTTGCTATACTTGGAAATAATATTCGCTATCAATCTTTACTGCTCGACGGATCAAAATCAACTAAACAACCATGGCTACCCCAAGTACTAAAAAGCGCAAACAAGATACCATTGTCCAAGTGGATAAAAAAAAACCGCAATTATTTAAGTTTGATGCCGCGCTTGTTTTTGAAGAAACCCCGGTCAATAAAGCCTTGACTGTTGAATTATTATTAGAAGATAGTAGCCTTATAAAAGCTGAAACCAGTCTTTTATTTAGCCAAAAAATACGCATTGTTTGTGCGAAAGACGCACCATTAAAAGTAGGCGATAAAGTAAACCTCAACTTAAACGCTTTATTTCAAGAATACACAGAAAATCACTTGCTGAATATTCCTTGCCTATTAAGCACCGTTGAACACCATCAGCATGTAACCCATGCGGTACTTAGCTTTAGTGATAGTACTGACTGTCAATTTATAACATGGTATCAAAATTGGTTAACACCTTTACAAGAAGCAGATAAAAGTGATGCCATTGATGAACATGCATTTCAATTTATCTATCAATACTACAAACGCCTCTATGCGGCTCATCTGCCTTATCCCTACGTATTCAGTAACCTTAAGCAAATACAGCATGCCTTTATCTCTAAGCCATGTAGCAGCGTCATCAATTTTGTCAATGAACAGGGAATCAATACCCAATTGCCATTAAGCATATTGCAAGCCCATATCAAACATCAAAATAATGAAGCACGCATTCCGCTTTATGTGTGGTATGAAAATGAGCAAATTTTTCATTTTTCTAACCAGGATTACCCCAAAGTCCCCTCAAAGCATATTATCAGTTGGTTAAAAACCAAAAAGAATTGGCGAGTTTTACTGGTACGCCATCGTAAAATTTTTCCTATTGATAAACGACAATGCAATGAAATTAAGCAATATGTTACAGAAACCGCTGTGACCGATAATGAGCAATTTAGGCAGTCTTTTGCTGAATTAACAACTTGTACGCATATCTTAGATATCTCCTGTTTATTTGCCAATATTCAATTCCCAGTACCGGAAAAATCTTTTCGTGCTAACGAAGCCACGCTGGCTGAGTCGGCAGTAAATTATCAAATATTATCTTTCCAAGTCAAACGTGCTGAACATCGTTATGAATACAGTGCAGGTATCCGCTTAATGATTGCAGCACAAGAAAAACAAGTAAGCGCAAATGCTGAAATAATAAATATTTCTTTTTTAGGCTTAGGAATCACGCTCCCTTTAGCTGACTACCCTTTGCAAGAAGGCGATTCCATTTTAGTCGAATTTACTGAATGGAATGCCAATATACCGAGCCGCTTGTTTAAAAAGAAAGCTGCATTAGAACCGGTTGAATACACGATTATTTCTATCTATCAAACTCAAAAAGTTATTTTTTTAGGGCTTAAGCGCATTAAAAGGGATACCGATCCAAAATTAAATAGCTTTATTCGTAACAAACTCAGCGAAATCGAAAAATCCAAACCTGGCACCATTCACAATGATTTTGACCTATATCAGTCACTGTTTTCTAGCCTGTGGATTAATAATAATATTGCAGGGCTTGCTTTTTTCTTAGGCAAAGACAATGAAGGCATTCGCATTATTCAAGCGATTGTGGAGACTCAGGAAAACGTAAAAATACGTAAAGCGCACCAAACCGCTCAAGATTGGACATTTTTACAACAAATTGCACTCCCTTTAGATATAGCCCTTAGCAAACTCAATCCTGAAAAAAACAACGCCAATCACATCTTAAATATTGGCATATATTGTTATTTTGACGATAAAAGCACTCAGCCAAAATGGGTGACTAAAACAGATTTAGATTTCAATAGCATTGCGCAAAAAGCAAGTTTTATCGATACTGCAATACACCATCCAAAACACGCATTTTATCATTGCTCTTTAGTTGCCATTACCCCTGGAAAAGATGATATTTTAAAGGGCGAGTCAAGTGCATTTGTTAGTTTAGCCGCACATCGTTTAAAAGAAATTCACGATATTTGTCGGGCATTAATTGCGGTAGGTGAATTGAATGATGTGACACGCCTAATCGAGTTTATGCATAAAAAATAAAGCATTTCTAACATTTAGTTTTTATAAGCGCATAAAGTAAAAACACTCTAAATTCTGTGTTTATATTCAAAGTTTTTACACTTAACGACGGCTATAATTATTAAGCGCACTCACCAATAAGCCATTGATTATGAATGACAAAGCCTCTCACCCTGCCTTCTTCAACATTAATGTAGCAGCTAACGCAATACTGAGGCATAAGATTGATAGCTTACAAGTTATTCCGGCGGTCGCTTTAAAATTATTGCGTTTAACAAATGATGAAAAGGCCAGTGTCAATGACCTATCCTTGCTGATTGAAACAGAACCAACACTGGCCGCTAAAGTTCTCAGAAACGTGAACTCAGCCGCCTTTGCCTTATCACATAAAGTCACTTCCATTAAACGTGCCGTTAATATTTTAGGTTTTTCTGCCGTGCGTCAGCTAGCTTTAAACCAGTTATTTTACAATAAGCTCATACGACACCAGTCTAATCGACAATTTGACCAACTCTTTTTTTGGCAACATTGTTTGTTTGTTGCCGCCTTAAGTCGTGCCATTGCCACGGCACTCAAATATGATGACCCCGACTTGATTTATACTGCCGGCCTAATTCATGATATCGGTAAAATTGTATTTGAAGCCCACGGAAAAGTCAGTTATAGCGACTTCCTTGAATCTTGCCAGAATGAAACCCAAGCGACCTTACTCGGTGAACATGATTTTTTCGGCTTAAATCATGCTGAAATGGGCTATGTTTTTTGTCAGCAATGGGAAATCCCCGAACAAATTGCCGCCATTGTTTATTGTCACCACCAATTCCCAGAGGATAATGACCCTTTTAGCGAATATCAACAAGAAATAGCCATCGTTAATTTTGCTGACTATATTGCTTGGATGCAAGGTATCGGCTCGGTAACATTAAATAACCCGCCTGTACTACACGAAGACACTGCAAAATACTTAAATATTGAAAAACTAAACTTAGAAGCCTTATTAAGCCATGTTGATTCAGAAATGCAACATACGCGAGAATTTTATGGTATCCAGTTCCCTAGCCTAAATAAACTACGCGCAACCTTAGTGGAAACCACCTTATTACTTAGCCATAACCACAAACATCCCCAAAAAAACATTACTCACTCCAGCTTGACTACGCCACACCAAAGCCTTATTCCTGATGAAATAGTACCGTGGACCTTAAGTGCCATCCATGCTGATTTTGGTTTTGACCGTCTCATTATGCTCCATATCAATCCTGACAAGCGTAACTTAGAACCTGCCTATACCTTACCGGAACAACTTCCGGAACCGATATTACAAGATTTTAATATCAAAATAGATAAATTACCCCGTAATATTCTAAATAGCCTGCGCGCGCGTCACGCCATTATTATTCATAACGAACAACAAAATAAAGACATCTTGGCGCAATTTAAGGTGGATGAATTTATGATTGTGCCTATATTAAGTCATAATCGCCTAATTTCTTTGCTATACGCAGATAACCATGCGCAACAAACCCCATTAACAGCAAATGATATAGAGCAAATTACACCCGTTGTACATGAGCTTGGTGTCGCCTTAACGAATGCCAAGCGGTTTGAATTAGAAAAGCAACGTGCAGAACTAGACGCATTAACAGGTTTATTAAATAAGCGCATGATGAGCCACTTTTTAGCAAAGACCTTTACCTTAGAACCTGAAAAACTCAACAAAATTGCAGTCGGATTTATTGATATTGATCATTTTAAAAAATTTAATGATACCTGTGGCCATCAAGCAGGCGATGATGTATTAAAAATTGTCTCGCAAATCATGCGCAATCTCACACGTCCTAAGGATTTTATTGGCCGTTATGGTGGCGAGGAATTTGTTTTTGTTTTACATGGAACCGATGCACAAGGTGCCTACAGTTATGCCGAGCGGGTTCGGCAAGAAATAGAGCGTAAAGGTAAAATATTAAGTCAACGCTTTCAAGGGCACGCGATTACAATCAGTATTGGCGTTAGCCTCTACAAGCCCACCTTTACCAAATACCAAGATATGCTTGCTGAGGCAGATACCGCAATGTACACCGCAAAACATAATGGTCGTAACCGTGTGATTGTTATTTAAGCCGCTATGGCTCTACCTCAAATCATAAAACGCCTAATTGAATTGCATTAGCCTGCTTGTTAAAATAATCGGCTGATTATTTCAATACTACAATTATAATTTATGCTTTCATTTTTAATTAAATATCGTGGAATATTTGTTGTACTCTTTGTTCTGCCTGCATCACTTGCCTTTAAAGCCTATATGGGAGCGCGAAATAGACTCGTTTTTTGGTTAAATTCTGCCCCTGAAAACCATGATGCAAAAGTAAAAAAAGTGCAACAACAAGTTAAAAACTGGCATAAAGAAACTGGGGGAAATATCCCCATGTGTACGGCAAGACCTGCCTGGCTTGCCATGTCACTAAAACAAGGCAATTATAAAAAAACGCATTACCAAGTTGATGTCAGTTTAATGGACATATTGGAAATCGATACCGAAAAAGGCACAGTACGTGTTGAACCTATGGCGGATATGCGACAAATTTCAGCCTTACTAAAACCATTAGGCTGGTCTTTAGCTGTAGTACCTGAACTAGATGCTTTAACGGTTGGCGGCTTAATTAATGGTTTTGGTATCGAATCTAGCTCGCATAAATACGGTTTATTTCAACATATCTGCACAAGCCTAGAAATAGTGACTGCCGATGGTGAGTTGGTAAAATGTTCTCCGGAAGAAAATAGTGAACTTTATTACGCCATTCCGTGGTCATATGGTGCTTTGGGGTTTTTAGTCAGTGCAGAAATTAAAATTGTCCCTAGTAAAGATTATGTACACCTGACTTATATTCCTTTCAAAAATAAACAAGACTTTATCGCCCGCTTTAGCGAAGAATCCTTAAAACCATTTGATGAGGCCTATGACTTCATTGAAGCTTTAATGTATTCAGAGCAAGAGTGCGTGTTGATGCTAGGTAATTTTGCCGAAACAGTTCCTGCCGGTAAAACCAAAAACGCACTCAATAACTTTTACAAACCTTGGTTTTACGAACATGTACGCAATTTTTTAAAACAGGATCAAGCGCAAGAAGAATATATACCATTGCGCCATTACTACCACCGACATACCCGCTCTTTTTTCTGGGAAATGGAACAAATCATTCCCTTTGGCAATAGCCCTTGGTTTCGCTATCTTTTGGGCTGGATGTCCCCCCCGGAAGTTTCGTTAATTAAACTAACAGAAACCCAAGCCATTCATGAACTCTATGATACTCATCATATGGATCAAGATTTATTATTGCCCCTGAGTACACTAGATAAATCACTCAGTTTTTTTCATCAAGAAGTCAATTTTTACCCCTTATGGCTATGCCCTATGCGTGTTTTTGCAACCCCTGTTCGCGGCATGGTCAATCCATTGGAAAATGAACAAATGTTTGTAGATGTTGGTATCTATGGGGAGCCGACCGTCGAGAATTTTGTCGCTAAAGACACGGTGCGTAAACTAGAAGCTTTTATGCGCGAAATCGGTGGATTTCAAGCACTTTACGCAGATACCTACCAAACCCGAGAAGAATTACGCGATATGTTTGATCATACTTTACTAGATAAACTACGTGCACAAACAGGAGCTTTAAAAGCCTTTCCTGAGCCATTTGATAAAGTATCTCGCGCGGCAAGAACTTAAAAAAATATAGGTGATAATGACTTGTCAACCGATACCTTTATTGCCTTAACGATGCAAATCCAAGTGATAAAGCACCGTTAAGGCAAGTTTTCTAATCTACGGCAGGCTTAAGAGCTTGTGTCAGTTGTGCTAATAACTCATCAGAAACAGGAGTCGATACTCTCTCGTTAGCTTGCGTAATATCCCTGTTTAACATTTTTAAGGACAGCCTTTTTAAACGTGCATTATTAAAGAAATCCGTTTTCAATAAGCCATTTTGATACAAATCAATAAACCCTGTATGAGTATGCAAATGCTCCTTTAGGTAACCTTCTTGTTGAAAGCCAATATTTAACACATTTTTTTGTGCAAAAGCATTGTATCCATAGACAAGCGTGATTAACTTATTTAACTTCACTTGATTAAAAGCAAAATCAAAAATCAATAAAGAAGCCTCGATACCCGCTCCTTTTGATCTATATTTATCCTCTAAAATACCCACTAATAATTCCGCCCGCTGATACTGAGGTTGATAATCCGCCAAGGCAGCCAATCCAATAGGGATATATTGATCCGCTTGTCGTTTTAAAACAACCCATTCAATACGATTTAACTCCTGCGGTAATTTTTTTTGTTCAAGTGCGAGCCTTGCAGAAATTTGCTGTTGCGAGAGCCCCCTATCTTGAGCTAAACGATATAAATCCATGAAAGAATCATTGCGATAACATGCATAAATAAAATCAGTGTATTGAGGAGCCGCTCTTACTAACTGAAGTAGGTTTCCTTGTAAGGGCTGTAGACCGATAGCTGAATAATGCAACGTGTTATCTGTCATATTTTATCACTGCTTACCACTACCTGACTTACCTCCCGTATCAGAGACCGGCATAGACTCACTACCTTTAGACTTTCCACCATTACCATTATCAGTCGTTGTTGGGGTATCTTGAATTTTACCTCCAGATGACACATTAGCCGCTTTAGAACCGCTATTAGCTTGCCCCTGAACTTCTCTAGAAATCATATAATGGTCTAGTTCGGAAACTTGCGCATCAGAAAAAATAAAATTACCATTTACGAAAGGAATAGCAATGACTTGAAAATAAATATGATTATCCGCAAAATCGGGGTGATTTAAATCAGATAAATTTAATGAAATGATAATAGAATTTTCATTATCATTAACTGTCCCTAACGGAGTTGATGCCTTATTAACGCTAGCAAAAGGATTATCAGAAGAGGCCTCTATTTGAATGGCTGAAATAATATTCATTGAATCCCTATCCAACAAAACATTATTCAATGGTAAGTCTTGCCACTGAGACTCGTTCCCTTTTGTTGTGCTATATGCCAAAAAAACAACAAGAGGCGTGGCTTGTTTTTTTATCTGACTAATCACAAAATCAATCCGACGCTCGCCATTGGAGGCAGTCATTTTTCCGGTACCAGAGGTAAATATTGTCCCCACTTCACTAGGCGTAAAATATTTACTGCCATTATCGCCGACAGTCCCTATCTCTTGATTATTGATAGGCGGCGCAAGGATTTCCATAGGATAGCCTATTTGATCCAGTGCTAATGTATTATTGCTTTGCGCTTTACCTAATCCTGCGGCCATCAAAGTGGCAGAGGAAGTAGCAATTTTTCCGGCTACAAGCGTTGTGCTAATGTGCTTTATTTTTGTATTCATAGATAACTCCCAGAGTTAATTTAACGTAACTTAAACATTTTCATCCTAACACAAAAAAACAAAAGCCATACTAAGAAAAAGGACAATATCAGTATAAAGACACCCAAGCATTTATGGAAAACTATTGTACGGTTAACGCCATATGCACCACAATTTTATTTTCTTCGGCATTAGGTAGCACATCACCATCAAGGATAAAAACTCGGCCTTGTTGAATGCCGCCTTCTTGTACGATATGTTTCGCAATATTGCGAGCTCGCGTCAGTGCTAAGGTGCGTAATTTATGCGGGTCAGGTTTAATCATGCCTGACAGCATATTCTTCGCCACTACATTAAATTCTCCCATTCCTTCATGAATCAGTTTCGGAGTACCAAATAAAGAGCGTTCCGCTAATTCAGGAAAGGTCTTAATAAATAAATCCGCCAATAAACGCTCATATTCATCCTCTGACAGCTCTATATATTCGGCTAATTTTATCTCACCTTCTTGTTTTAATTCAGCAGAACGAATTTGTTTTAATTGATCCATTAAGGCTTGCTCTTTCATCTCCGGCCAATCTTGATTAGTATATGCAGCCCCTTTCACTTCAAGACTTAATTCTGTTTTTTGAGACAGTGCTGTTGATAACTCAGCTATTTTTTGTAATTCTTCGGCAGATAATTCAGCACTCCCTGGTGCAAAACTAATCACGCTAAAATCTGCCTCGCTATTTAACAGCGATCCAATGGCAGAAAATGGCGAAGCGGCCACTTTAACCAACAAATTAACAAATGTATCCAGCACTAAAGGAGCAAGGCTAAAATCGGGGTCATCCATACTGCCGTGCAAAGGCATATTAATGGTAATTCGTCCTTCTTTGTCTTTTAATAGCGCAATAGCCAAGCCTAAAGGTAAATCAACCGCATTAGGGTTATCAATTTGTTCACCTAACTCAAGTTGATCAATATATAAATCATTACTGGCCGTGAGTTTTTTATCACTCACCTTGTACATTAAGTCTAGCGACATTTTACCTTTTTCAATTTTATTTCCTGTAAATTCAACCATATAGGGAGATAAAAAAGGCAGGGGTAAACTTTTAAAGTGCATCCCTATCTCTAAATCATCCAAATTAGGAGTCAAAAAGCCTTTAATATCAATAGGAGATAAATCAAACACCTTACCTTTAATAGCCACTTTAGTTTTTGTTTTACGGCGTGAGCTAATACTATCAATATCACCATCTAAAGCATTGAGTTTCACCACAAAGGGCAAAATTAACGAATAATCTGAGAAATCTGATTCGCCGGCACGAATATTAATGGCATCGATACGATAAGAAAAATCTGTTTTTTGTTTAGCGACAGGCTTAGAGCTTAATTGTTTATCTGATTTTTTCGCGGATTGGTTAGCAATAATGACATCATCAATATTAGTCGAGGTATCTTTTTTAATGGTCACCCGCGCATAAGGTTTATCTAAGTCAATCGACTTAATATGCAATTTCCCCGGTTGTAAATTAAAATTTAAAGCATTTAATCTCAACTCCTGCCAATTTAAAAAATCCTGATTTAAAACGTGGTCACGCGTATGTAGTTTTTTTACACTAACCTGACCTTGATAATTTAAATC
>JALSIU010000278.1 GCA_026989715.1 Methylomonas sp. | reverse complement strand
GTTGGTTTTCGGCTTTTTAACGGCGGCAGCACCTGTTGGGGTGACGGTGATGACGGATATTGCGCGTTACCTGGACTTTGCTTTAACTATGTTTTTTGCTTTTGGAATGGCATTTCAAGTGCCGGTTGTCACCATTGTTTTGGTTTGGGTTGGTGTGTTTACGCCACAGCAATTAGCTGAAAAACGCCCCTATATCATCGTCGGTGCTTTTATTATCGGGATGTTTTTAACGCCGCCAGACGCAATTTCACAGACTTTATTAGCTGTCCCCATTTGGTTGTTATTTGAAGCAGGCTTATTGTTTTCACGCTTATTTGTTAGAAATAAAAAACCCAGGCAGATAGGGGGGGATAAATAAGTTTGTATTTGTATTGCCTTGCCGTTTTTGGAAAACGTTAAAAATGAAAAAAATTCTATTAATTATTATCGTGGCTGCTTTATCAATCTATGAGGCAGTCCAAGAGCAAGGCGTTTCGACGGCTCAGCCTCTTGGTAACAGAAAGACAGTACCACAGGCAAGTGACTTGCAAGCCGCCTATGCCAATAGGCGCAGTGACCTCCAGATTCAAGGCGTAGGCATTGTTAAAAAAGTATTACGCGATGATTTAAAGGGCTCAAAACATCAGAAGTTTATTTTGCAGGTGGGTGGGCAGACGGTATTAGTGGCGCATAATATTGATTTGGCACCGCGTATTGCTGGTTTACGGGCGGGTGATCGTGTTGAGTTTTATGGTGAATATGAATGGAATGACCGAGGAGGCGTGATTCACTGGACGCACCGAGACCCACAAGGTAGGCATGCTTCAGGTTGGTTAAAGCATCATGGTAAAACCTACCAGTAAATGCCTAAAAATATTTTGATAACAGGCGGTGCAAAACGCGTGGGAGCACATTGTGTGCGCTACTTGCATGCGCAAGGTTGCAATATTTTAGTACATTACCGATCTTCAGTCGAAGAGGCACAAGCTTTGGCAGATGAATTAAATGAACAAAGAGCTGATTCAGTGCGTTTGCAACAAGCGGATTTGAATAATGCACAAGCATTGCAAAAATTAGCCAATGTTGCTCAGCAAGCATGGGGGGGAATTGATGTATTAATTAATAATGCATCCGCTTTTTATGCAACCGATATGAGCGAAGTGACGGAAGCGCAGTGGGATGATTTAATGGCAAGTAACTTGAAATCCCCTTTTTTTCTGTTGCAGAAGCTCTTGCCTGTTCTACAGCAACAAGAAGGCTGTGTAGTAAACCTTGTTGATATTCATGCTGAACGTGGCATAGCAGGCTTTCCAGTCTATAGCATTGCCAAAGCAGGCTTAGTTGCATTGACTAAGATACTTGCTAAAGAGTTGGCACCACAAGTGCGTGTTAATGCGGTAGCTCCTGGTGCTATCTTATGGCCTGATCACGAATTGCCTGAGGCGCAAAAGCAAGCAATATTGGCTAAGATTGCCTTGCAGCGTATTGGTAATCCTGAAGACATCGCTAAAGTCATTGGTTTTCTGATTTTTGATGCGCCTTATGTAACGGGGCAAGTCATTACGGTTGATGGTGGGCGTACTTTATATACGTAAAGGTTGCTCTTATGTATGAGTTGAGGCAACTCATTATTTATTAAATAGATCCTCTAGCTCATTGATACTTAAATTAGTGATAGCCGCTATTTGCTCAATGGATAATTGCATTTTATGTAATTTATGAGCAGTGACAATGCTATTTTCTCGAATGCCCTCTTGTCTGCCT
>JALSIU010000277.1 GCA_026989715.1 Methylomonas sp. | reverse complement strand
TCAATGCCTTTTAAGGCGGCCTGATTGTTGGGGTCAATTTCCAAGACTTCCGTATAGGCATCGAAAGCGCTGGTGCCTTGCGGGTCAACAAAACGGCCTACCATAAAATGTATTTCCGCAATTTCCAGCATTCTGGCCACTTTCTGCTTTTCTTGTGCCGATAATGTACGCATAGGTTTGGGCGGTGGCCGTCGTGGCTGCTTGCTCGCCTCATAATTAAGCCAGAGCAAGGTGCCTGTTATCATGCCGACAATCAAGAGGCTAGGCCATTTCCAGATTGAAGCAGGTGCTGTACTGTTTAATTGTAGTTCTTGTATGAATTGCTCCACGCTTGCAACCCTATCTTCGCGGTAAAATGCCAAACCATGCATAATGGCTTTATATTGTTTTTTGCTGATTTCTTCGATGGGGTTAGGGCTCATGCCTTCAAAGGCAGCTTGGGTTGCTTGCACTTTATTAAACGGGTGGTGTGTTGCTAAAATCTCATAAACCACACAAGATAATGAGTAAATATCGTCCTGGAATTCTGGCTCTTGATTATTGAGCATTTCACAACTGGCATAGGCGGGTGTTAAGCCGCCAATGGTGGTACTAATATCTTGTGTAGAGGCGTGCAACTCGGTACTTTGCGCAATTCTAGCAATGCCGAAATCAAGAATTTTAACGGTACCATCTTCTTTAATGTAAATATTGCTGGGCTTAAGGTCTAAGTGAATGATGTTTTTTTTGTGTGCATAAGCTAATGCAGAGGTGATTTGCCGAATAATATTCCAGCGTTCAGTGAAAGGGCCAGGCTCTATAGACTGCTCTATTAAAAAGACATTTAAGGGTTTACCGACCAAGTATTCCATCGTCATATAAACTAAGTCGCCATCTTTATCAAAGTCGTAGACGGTAATAATATTTGGGTGGGCTAACTCTTGGGTTTTGCGGGTTTCACGTTGTAAGGCAATGAAGTAGTCAGGGCTATCTTTAAACTCTTCATTTAATATTTTTAAGGCAATGTAGGGGTCTTGATCTTTAGCCTCTTCTTTACGCAGGTCTTTGACCTTATAAACCACTCCCATACCTCCTCGACCCAGCTCATATTCAATTACAAACCTCTCTTTAATAATATCGCCCGTTTTAAGTTCATGTACAAAATGGGATGGAGGGGAGTCGGGTATAGTCGGGTCTTCGATCATTCCTTAAAATCTCTAATATTTATTTAGAAGTAAGAATTTACGCATCCTTTCACTTGGGTTAGGTATTTTTTAAATCTTAGTCTTGATGCGCTTAATTTTTGCGTGTCTTGTGGGGGACGCGTTAGTTTTTAGCAAAACTACTAGGCTGTCATTATTTTACGCTAATCGTATTCTTTGTTGTAGTCATCGTTGTATAACAAATGTTAGCCCACTTATCGCATAGAGGTTATTTTTTTATGACAACGATAAAATTCTTTAGCCTTTAAGTGGTCGAGGATGGAAGGGAGAAGTTGTAGTTGTTCTTAGCCGTGCGGTATTACCCTTAATATTATTTAGGCGGAAATTATTTTGAAAAGCACTGGCGTAAGTGTCAGTTTTTTTTACATTCGATTATAGTGTGTTATATAAGGGGAAGCGATGGTTTTATGACTGAAAGCTATTTAGTAGCAGGGTCTTTTTATGAGGGGCTTCAAAGAACTGTCAGGATTTTTTACACCTTTGAATTGATGAAAAAAATAAAAAGGGGGCTTTTCTCCATTATATTGCTTTAATTAAGGCAATAATTTGCTAAAGTCATTAGCTATTAAAGGCTGTTGCTTTGTCGGAGGTCATAGGTTATCTGCTAACAGTATCTGAGCCTGCTGTTAGGCCGTGACATTTAGACTTAACCTTAATGTTATTAAATAATTTTACGACCTACTTCAAAGTGTGTCAGATATTTTTACACTTTTCAGGTTTTACTGATTTATAAAATATAATATCTACAAAAAACAATTAGATAGTGTTTTGGCATTATTATTGCTTTTATCGTAAAGAAACTTGAACTTTAGGGAGAAAAAAATGAAAAAAATTGTTTGTTTATTTATTTATTTATTTGTTGGGCTGGCTAATGCAGCAGTTATTGAGCATATTACTAATGGTAATTTTGAAACTGGTGATTTGTCAGGGTGGAATAATGTAAATACTGGTTCTGGAAGCTGGAATATTAATGATGGCACGTTTCCTATTGGTGGATTTACTTCATTGGCTCCGATTGCTGGTACCTTTGATGCAGTGTCTACTCAAAACGGGCCAGGATTTCACAATCTGTTTCAAGATGTATTTTTGGGTACATTCAACACTGCAATTTTAAGTTGGGATGATAGAATAAGAACTAACGCTACTCTTTCTGACCCAAATCAAGAGTGGCGAGTTCTTATTGAAGATTTGAGTGGTGCACTTATATTTGAAGTTTTCTCAACTAATCCAGGTGATAGCGGCATACAAATTGGTCCGAATTCACGTTCATTTGATTTGACAGCACTATTGATCCCATTGTCCAATCAGAGTATTAGAATAAGCTTTGAGCAACAAGATGATCTAGGTTTTTTTAGTGCGGCACTGGATAATGTTAGTTTTACTACCGAGATTAACGTAGTACCAGAACCTGCAAGTGTAGCTTTGTTAGGATTTGGTTTGGCTGGACTTGGTTTTTCAAGGAAAAAGAAAAACTGTAAAATATAGGTAAGGTCTTTGAGTGATGATTCTCCTTGCTAATGCCTTACTAAAAACTTAGCTTATTTAGTCCTGATCAATCATTTTAATGACTTTGTGCAAGCGGCGCACCGTAATGCCTACAATAATTAAGACAAAGGGGATGGAGATACCTGAAATGAGGTCGGGTTTAATTTCCATTAAGCCTGAGCTTAGCACGGCTTTCGCGCCTGCATGAATTAAATTAACAACATAGGTGGTGATTGCGACGATTGATAAGCCTTCAACGGTTTCTTGAAAGCGTAATTGCATTTTTACGCGTAAATCCATTGATGTCAGCAGTGCTTGGTTTTGACGTTCGATAGAGATATCCACTCGGGTACGTAGTAATTGGCTGGCGTTGCTGATTCTTTCAGATAACAAACCAAAGCGTTTGGCGGTTGATTTACTGGAGTTGGTTGCAGGCTGTAAGCGTTTGGTTAAAAATTCACCAATCGTTTGGATGCCTTGAATTTTAACCTCGCGTATATCATTAATACGCTGTTCTACAATTTTATAATACGCTTGTGCGGCTCCAAAGCGGTATTGGCTGTTTGATATATGGCTTTCAACCTCAGCTGCTAGGTGTGTTAATTCATCGAGGAGCTTGGCATCATTACTATTTGCTTGTGCGACAGCCGTGGTTAGTTCGGATAGACGTTGTTCTGCTTCTCTGACTTTTGGGGATAATTCTTGTGCTATTGGGAATGCCAGTAGTGACATGATGCGATACACTTCAATATCAAATAAGCGTTGCAATAAGCGTCCTGCTTGTTGTGATTGTAATTGTTTATTGCAAATTAAAAATCGGCTGAAGCCATCATTGTGAATGCGAAAATCTGTGAAGGCGAGTGCGTCACCGCCGGTGACTTGAGAACCAACGATGGTATTGCCTGCAAAATAATGCACAATATCTTGCGTTTTAGGGGGTTGTTCACAGGCGGGCATAATGACGGCATGTGCGGCGACGATAGACTGGCCGGGTAGTTTGTCTAGCCAGTCGATAGGGGCATAGCTCAAAGCCGATATTGCAAATGGATTTTCGGCATCAACCTTATTGACGTAAAAGGAATAAGTGCTGAATTCTCCATGTTGCTCCCAGTGAAACAGAAAGTTATCTAGTGTCGCTGTAAATTGCGTGGCAGTGCTTTGCGGTGGGCTGACGGCAAAACGAGCGCATAAAAGCACTAAATGTTCACGCTCTAAGGATTTTTCTTGTTGTGAGATAGATAAAGCTAAGTGGGTAGAGGTGACCGGTAGTTTTAATGAAACAGGGGAGCGGGCATGTATCTCGTTGTGGAGAACAAAGCGCAGTGGGTGATTTTCGGGAATAGGCAGTAAGGTAGGCACGATGATTTAAGTTGTGTTGGAATATGAAGTTTTAAAGCCCCGCAGATTGGTCGGGGCTTTGCTTTGTTGCAATAATAGAGTTGTCTTAAACCTTACAAGAAGTTGTGCTTATTTAAAAGCTTTAAAGCCAATGTCGGTGCGAAAATAGACATTATCCCACGATATTTTTTGTGTTAAAGCATAAGCTTTAGCTTGTGCTTGTTGCAAATCATCGCCTAAGGCACAGGCACATAAGACTCGGCCGCCGGCAGTGACGATTTGTGCATTTTTTTGCTGTGTACCGGCATGAAAGACTTTGCTGTCAGAGGTTTCTTCTGTGGGGAGTCCTTGAATAATATCCCCTTTTGCATAGTGGTCAGGGTAGCCGCCTGCCGCTAACACGACACCTAGTGCGCTGCGTGTATCCCATTTTGTACTGATATTGGCTAAATCTTGTGTAAGGGCGGCGAGGCATAATTCGACTAAGTCGCTTTGTAAGCGCATCATAATCGGTTGCGTTTCCGGATCGCCAAAGCGGCAGTTATATTCTAAGACTTTAATATCTCCTGTAGGGGAAATCATTAAGCCGGCATATAAAAAACCGGTATATGGCATGCCATCTGCGCTCATGCCTTGTAAAGTTGGGTTGATGACTTCATCCATAACGCGCCGGTGAATGGTATCGGTGACAATGGGGGCGGGTGAGTAGGCTCCCATGCCGCCCGTGTTGGGGCCTGTGTCACCATTATCACGTGCTTTGTGGTCTTGTGAACTGGCCATCGGCAGTGCATGTTTGCCATCGGCAATTACAATAAAGCTGGCTTCTTCACCGGTTAAGAATTCTTCAATTACCACGCGACTGCCGGCTGCTCCAAAACGATTGTCAGATAACATATCGGTGACGGCGGCAATGGCTTCTGCTTCTGTTTGCGCGACGATAACGCCTTTGCCGGCCGCAAGGCCATCTGCTTTGACCACGATAGGCGCACCTTGTTGCTGAATATAAGCAATGGCAGCATCGGTATCGGTAAAGGCTTGGTAGGCGGCGGTTGGAATATGGTGCCGCGCCATAAAGTCTTTACAGAATTTTTTAGAGCCTTCCAGTTGTGCCGCTTTTGCGCTGGGGCCAAAGCATTGCAGGCCTGCCGCTTGAAAGCTATCTACAATGCCTGCGACTAAAGGGACTTCAGGGCCAATAATGGTTAAGTCAATGTGTTCTTGCTGAGCAAAATGCAGTAAACCTGCCGTATCTTCTACTGATAAGTCAATATTGGTGAGTTTGTCTTCTAATGCCGTGCCGGCATTACCTGGGGCGACATAAACAGTGTTTACTTTAGGCGATTGGCTGGCTTTCCAAGCGAGGGCGTGTTCACGTCCGCCGCTACCGACGATAAGAATTTTCATAGGATTTGACGTATTTTAAAATAACGAGGCAAGTATAGGGTAATCAAGGCTTTTAAGCTTTATTGTAAAATTAGCGCAGGCTGTCTTTTGATGGTCTGCGCTAACAGGTAAGCGTTTTAATGTCTAAAGTGACGCATGCCGGTAAAGACCATGGCAATATTATGCTCATCTGCTGCAGCAATGACTTCATTGTCACGCATAGAGCCGCCCGGCTGGATAACGGCAGTGATGCCGGCTTCTGCGGCGGCATCTAATCCATCTCTAAAAGGGAAAAAGGCATCTGAGGCCATGACCGAGCCAGGGACGCTGAGACCTTCATCTGCGGCTTTGATGCCGGCAATTTTAGCCGAATAAACGCGGCTCATTTGGCCTGCACCCACACCGATGGTACGCCCTGCTTTACAGTAGACAATGGCATTAGATTTGACAAACTTAGCCACTTTCCAAGCAAATAGTAAATCTGCCAGTTCTTGTGCGCTTGGTTCGCGTTTGCTGACGACTTTGACTTCTGCGGCAGTGATGCTGCCAAAGTCTTTGTCTTGTACTAATAAGCCGCCTGAAACACGTTTAAAATCTAAACCAGGGGCATGGCCGCTGTTCCATATGCCGCACTCTAATACCCGTACATTTTTCTTTTCTGCAAGAATTGTTTGAGCGGCAGCGCTTACGGTGGGCGCGATAATGACTTCTACAAACTGACGCTTAATGATTTCTGCCGCCGTTGCTTGGTCTAATTCTTGATTAAAAGCAATAATGCCACCAAAGGAAGAGGTTGGATCGGTTGCGTAGGCTAAGTCATAAGCCTCTAAAATGGTGTCGGCTTGTGCAACGCCACATGGATTAGCATGTTTGACGATAACGCAAGTAGGCCGGTCTTCAAATGATTTAACGCATTCTAATGCAGCATCCGTATCGGCAATGTTATTGTAAGATAATTCTTTGCCTTGTAGCTGTTTAGCGGCGGCAATTGTGCCTGACATGGCGGTTTTTTCTTGGTAGAAAGCCGCTTTTTGATGTGGATTTTCTCCATAGCGCATGTTTTGCATTTTGTTGAATTGCAAGTTGAGCGTAGCGGGAAAATCTTGTTGATTGACTTTCGCTAAATATAGCGAAATGGCGGTGTCATAGCGCGCGGTATGTTCAAAACTTTTGAGTGCCAAATTAAAGCGTGTACTTTGTTCTAGCTGGTTTTCATGGTTTACCAGTTCCGTTAGGATGCTGTCATAATCGGCAGGGTCAACGACAATGGCAACATCATTATGGTTTTTAGCTGCGCCTCGAATCATGCTAGGGCCACCAATATCAATGTTTTCAATTGCTGTGGCTAAATCACAATCAGGGTTGGCAACGGTGCTCTCAAAAGGGTAGAGGTTAACCACGACCATATCAATGGCTTTAATGCCATTCGCTGCCATCACGGCATCATCTGTGCCGCGACGGCCTAAGATGCCGCCGTGTATCTTAGGGTGTAAGGTTTTAACGCGGCCGTCCATCATTTCAGGAAAACCTGTGTAATCAGATACCTCGGTGACATTAATATTGTTATCGGCGAGTAATTTAGCTGTCCCGCCGGTAGATAGCAGTTCAATCCCTAATTGGTCTAATTCACGACAAAAATCCAAAATGCCGGCCTTGTTGGAAACGCTAATTAAAGCGCGATTAACTTTCTTTTTCATGCAAGTCTCTGTGGGATAAAATGTTTAGGGCTGAGAATTTTATAATCCCTCACCCAGTCCTTAGGATAAATTAAATTGCTCTAATTTTTTACGTAAAGTGCTACGGCTGATACCAAGAATTTGTGCGGTTTTAGTCTGATTGTAGCCTGCATATTGCAAGGTTGCTTCGATTAAGGGTTTTTCAACTTCTGCTAGCACCATGGCGTGTAGGCCAGTTGTTTCATGACCATCAAGTTGGCTTAAATAGTGATTGACGGCTTTTTTGACTTGCGTGGAGAGTAGAGCGGGTGAATCGTTGTTATTGTTAGCGGTCATATTAATACCGGAATGCGTTGTTTGCATAGTGTTGTGATGTTGTGTGGTCAAAAAGTTCAAAGGCAGCGTTAACAAGAGCTAACTGCGTTTTTGCAATGTTGGTTTGATAAATCTGCGCTTTAATAGTAGCCGGTAATGATCCTAAGTGACCGAAATACCAACCGATATGTTTGCGCGCTATTCTAACACCATTCAGTTCCCCATAAAATAGATATAGTGCTTGTAAATGTTGTTGTAATGTCGTTTTTACTTTTTGTAAATCAGCTTGTATCAGGTGTTCGCCTGTTTGCAGAAAATGTTGGATTTCTTGAAAAAACCAAGGTCTGCCTTGTGCCGCGCGGCCAATCATAATGGCATCTGCCCCCGTATATTCTAAGACGTATTGTGCTTTTTCCACTGAATGAATATCGCCATTGGCAATGACAGGAATGGTAACTGCTTGTTTGACGGCTTGAATGGTGTCATATTCGGCGGCTCCTTTAAATGCACAAGCGCGGGTTCTGCCATGTATGGTTAATGCGGCAATGCCGGCCTGCTCCGCAATCTTTGCGATACTGACGGCATTACGATTGTTTTTGTCCCAGCCGGTACGAATTTTTAACGTCACAGGAATATCGACTGCATTGACGACCTGATCAAGAATATTTTTGACCAGTTTTTCATCACGCAATAAGGCGGAGCCGGCAGCAACTGAGCAGACTTTTTTAGCAGGGCAGCCCATATTAATATCAATAATCTGTGCCCCTTTTTGGGCGTTAAACTGTGCCGCTTCTGCCATTTGTTGCGGGTTGGTACCTAGGATTTGTACGGCGCGTAAGCCTATTTCACCGCTATGTTGCGCTTTTAATAAGGTACGCCTGTGTTTGCGCAAGGCAGGGTTCGAGGCAACCATTTCTGAGACAGCCAAACCTGCGCCAAACTGTTTGCATAGGTTTCTGAATGGTTGGTCGGTAATGCCAGCCATCGGTGCCAAAATAAGATTATTGTTGAGCTGGTATGGACCTATTTTCATAAATGACGCGACAAAATCTGTGGGGGCTGAGTATCATACAGCAAAAAAGCTATTTAGTTTTGTTTGCTAATGCATTTTTGGTAATTTAATTTTATTAACTCAGGGGTATAGTCTCGTTCTAGTCGGCGCATACTAAAGTGTGCGTGTGCAATATCTTGAAAATAGCGAATAAATAATAAATTGATACCGGCGCCGCCTAATGCACCTATTACGGGAATCGTTTGCGCGGCGAGCTTTTCGGAGACAGGTAGCGTAAAGCGCGCGGCAATTTGGTTTATGGCTTTGCTGATAAGGGAGCTACTTTCTTTGTTGAGTGCAGGAGCTGTTAGTTGGGTGGCTGCATCAGCGAGTGCTTTTGCTAAGATGG
Organism: Methylomonas sp.; assembly: GCA_026989715.1. Taxonomy (GTDB): domain Bacteria; phylum Pseudomonadota; class Gammaproteobacteria; order Methylococcales; family Methylomonadaceae; genus Methyloprofundus. The sequence goes on along the minus strand of JALSIU010000277.1, from coordinate 3,347 downwards.
AACGAATGGCGTAATAACCGGTTTCTGAGCCATGTCGGGCACTATCGCTGAGTGCAAAGACTTCGAGACAAGCCATTTTGGTTTGAGCATGGCTTAGGTTTTCACCGTGAAAGCGTGCAATGTCGGCAATTGAGCGCATCATGATAATGGTTGATATGGGGAGCTCTATGGTAATGGCACTGATTCCAAAAGCTCCGCCTACTGCACCGCTTAGGCCTGCAAAGAATTGGTGTGTTTTATTAAAGGGGAGGCTACTTTTGCGTGCATTTAATGTAAAAATGGCACTTTCTAAAGATTTTTCTAGGGCAGTTCGGGTTAAGTCATTGAGTGATAAAGAAACCTGTGTGGGTAAGATGGCAATTGTTTTTTCAATTGCACCGCCGACCGATTGGGTCATTTTAGAGCTAAAAGTCGGGTTTTCTAAGGTTTGGGCGGCTTGCTGTAGAATAATTAAATCTTGCGCGCTAAGTTTCATTATTTTTAAGGCATATGATGCATGGAGTGATCCATTTCCATAACAGGTTCAGTTTGCATTGGTTTGGCTTGTTCAGTTTTCTCGCTGCTCATGCCCAGCATTTCCATTGATTGCATATGGTGCATCATTTCTTTAAAACCGCTATCAGAGGCTAAAAACCTTATGCCGTTATACATGGTATTTGCTCCCATCACAATCATGAGTACAGCGGCTACTTTTAACATTAAGCCCCTTGCGGCCGTGCCTAGCTTGCCAAAGGCAAAGGTGACCACCAGCATAGTGGGCAAAGTGCCGACACCTAAGGCCAGCATCATAAGCCCTCCTTCGATAGGGCTAGGAGCCGAGGTGGCATTAACCGCCATGGCAAAAGTCAGTGGGCAGGGCATTAATCCATTTAAAAGTCCTCCCATACTAGCACCTAGTGTAGAGCCGCGTTTGGCGGCCGCCATAAAAACTTTATTCAGCACTTTGGTAGGCATGTATTTCATTGAAAACTGCCACGGGGAAAGTCCAACAATACCCAGTGCTAAAACAATGACAAAAAAGCCGATAAGGACTTGTAAGATACCTTGTATATGGCCAAGCAAACCGGTTGAAACCAAGGCCACTCCAATGAGGGCGGCAACGATGCCCACTAAGGTATACATGGTGATGCGTGCAAAGTGATATGCAAGATACGGCCAGATACTTTTTTTCTCAGACTTCATAAAAAAGCCGGCAACAAGTGCACCACACATACCCGCACAATGACCGCTACCAAAAAAGCCAATCAATAAGGCAGTTGTATAAACTGTGTAATCTAAGTTGCTTAAAAATTCTAGCACGTTATTTTCCGTTAATACGTAGGGAGTTAACAATTACAGAAACCGAGCTTAGCGCCATTGCTGCTGAGGCGATCATCGGATTTAATTTGCCGACAGCGGCAACCGGAATTGCAATAGTATTATAGCCAAATGCCCAAAATAAGTTTTGTTTAATGATTTTCATTGTGTAAGTGCTAAGTTCAACGGTCTCAGCTACTTTGGCAATATCGCCATTCACCAGGGTTAAGTCGGCAGATTCGATGGCAATATCGGTACCATGACCAATAGCGAAGCCAACATTGGCGGCGGCTAGTGCGGGGGCATCATTGATACCATCACCAATCATGCCCACTGAGCCGCCTTCATTTTGTAGGCGATGGATTTCTTGTAATTTTTGTTCGGGTGTGGCGTGTGCCACAATGGTTTTAATGCCCACTAAGTCAGCAATATGATGTGCGGTGGCATGGGTATCGCCTGTTACCATTAAGGTGTCTATATTTAATTTATGCAAGGCTGCAATGGCTTGTTTGGCTGACTCTCTAGGTTGGTCGGCGATGCCAAATAAGGCGCTGGCTTTACCATTAAAGGCAACTAGAACCGGGGTTTTGCCTGCTAGTCCAAGGTTTTCGATAGGGGTGAGTAATGCGTTAATATCTATTGCTTGCTCTTCTAGCCATGCCTGGTTGCCAATCAAGAGTTGGTAGTGGCCTATTTTTGCTTGTAAGCCCCGGCCTGCGGTGACTGTAAAGTCTTTTGCTTGTTTGAAGTCAAAATCATATAAGCCTTGTGCATAGTTGACAATGGCTTGTGCTAGAAAATGTTCTGAGTGATGTTCTGCCGAGGCGATATGCGTGAGTAAAACTTCATCGCTATGGTTGCTGATATTGATAAAGTCGGTAACTTGCGGCTTGCCTTCGGTAATGGTGCCGGTTTTATCAAAAATGATGGCGGTTAAGTGGGTGGCGATTTCTAGGCTTTCGCCGTTGCGAATATAAACGCCGCGTTTTGCAGATTGGCCTGTACCGACCATAATGGCGGTAGGCGTAGCTAGGCCGAGTGCGCAAGGGCAAGCAATGAGTAAGACCGTTACGGCATTACTAAAAGCGAAACTAAAGGGTGCGCCGGCAATAGTCCATGATACAAAGGTGAGCGTGGAAATGGCCATCACACTGGGTACAAAAACGGCTGAAATTTTATCCACCATTTTTTGTACCGGTAGCTTAGAGGCTTGGGCATGATCGACCATGTGGATAATGCCGGCTAAAACGGTGTCCATGCCAATTGCGGTTACTTCCATAGTCAATAGCCCTGCACCGTTGACACAGCCGCCAATGACCTTATGGCCGACTTCTTTAATAACGGGGATGCTTTCGCCTGTTACCATGGCTTCATCAACGGTTGATATGCCGGAAATGATATTGCCATCGGTGGGTATTTTTTCACCTGGACGAACCAATAAGGTGTCGCCTAGTGCAATATCATCAATACTGATACGGGTTTCTTGGCCATTTTTTAGGCGTGTTGCCGTTTGGGGTTGTAAGTCGATGAGTTTTCTAATGGCTTCGCCGGCTTTGCCTTTGGCGTTTTCTTCCATATAGCGGCCAAGTAAGACAAAAGAGATGATGCTGGCGGCGGCTTCAAAATATAGGTGGCCTTTGCCGCGCAATAATGCAGGGAGGCTATAACCATAGGCAGAGCCGACACCAATGGCGATTAGGCTATCCATGTTGGCAGTGCCCATTTTGGCCAATTGCCATGCTTTTGTAAAAAAACGACTGCCGGCACCGAAGACCACGGGGGTGGTGAGTGCAAATTGCAACCAGTGATAAATACGTCCTGCCGGCATTGCCATGCCAATAGCGACCACAGGGGCACTTAGGACGCTGGCCCAAATAAATCGTTTTTTAGCGCTGGCCAGGCGCTGGTGCTCCTTTCTTATAAGCTCCTGACGCTGAGATAGCGTGTCCATTAGGTTTGCTTTGTAGCCCACTTTGCTGATGATGTCGGCCATTTCTTGCCGAGACAAGCGACCCTTTACGGATGCTATCGCAGAAGCAAAGTTGACGGTT
>JALSIU010000276.1 GCA_026989715.1 Methylomonas sp. | reverse complement strand
TTCCTGCCGCCATAATATACATCGCTTGCAATGGCCCGCACCCTAAAAGAAAACCCGAAAAAAAACCAATAAAAAATGGGCTACGTGAATGCCGCCTTTTTTTCATGGCATAACGCTGCATTGCAACAGGTTGCTTAATGCGTATGCGTTTTAAAACGGCAAATACATTTAAGATATTTAGCCCAAATATGATTAAAAAAATCCCCGCCAGTAAAATACTAATACCGCCCATAAAAGGTGTAATACTGACAACTGAGCCAATAAAACCAAAAACGGCACCAAACATCGCATAGGCAAGGGTTTTTCCTACCCCATACAATAGATGTGACAAATAAGGAGAATGTCCTTGCTCAGCATCTTTGATGGTATAACTAATCACAAAACTGCCACACATCCCTATACAATGTAACCCCGTAATTAAACCCACTACAAAAATCATACCATAACTCAACTGTGAGCTAATATCAGGTAGGCTAAATTGATGCCACAATTTTCTAGAAAAGACCATCAATAAGACAATGCCAACCAGTGCCAGTAATGATAGGCTTATTTTAATATAAATATTCCCCTTAACCTGAGCCTTATTATCCACTTCATAACCGCTGTCCTTAATAGCCGTTTCAATAAACATTGCGATACCCGGCAACGACTCATCGTAAGTCACCAAGCAACTGCCACTAGGATAGTCTGCTTTAACGGTATGAATGCCTTCAATGCCGCTGATGGCATTTTCAAGCACATCCTCACAACCACCACAATGCATCCCTTTTATATTATATTTTTGACTTGTTAGCATCACCGGCTCCATTCTCATTTTACAATGTTTTAGCTATGCTTCATGGCAAGCACAGATTAACGGAATCAATCCGTGATCATGTAAAGTAAAACACCATTTACCTCAAGAAATATCACAACAAAACACACAAAATAAGACAATAGCAAGGTATGCGTTATCAAGATAGTATGTAAACAATCATTACCTTACCAATAAATCACGCATCATTCCCATATCCTCATGTTCTAAATTATGGCAATGATACATAAATACCCCTTTATAATCATTAAATGGTTTTAATAAGGTCACTTTCTCTCCCGGCATCACCAGTACGGTATCTTTCCATCCCCTATCAACCAAGCCTTCCGAAACGGTTGCTACCATCGCTTTAGAGCGCGCATTCACTTCACGCTTAATAACTTGAAATTGCTCGCCATGTAAATGCATAGGATGTGGCATTGCCATATTCATCATCCCCATCCCTCTCCCACGATAAAAACCATTATCAAACTCAATCACTTGCAAAGTATTGACCGGAATAATTTCATCAGAACGAATATCATGCATTGCATAAGAACGTCCATTTAATAAGGCTTGCATATGGCGCATAGACAAAGTAATAGTACGCGGCTCATGTTTGTTTGCCGCATCTGCTAAGCGTAATGGCATCATATTGCTTAAGCGTTTAGGTAAGACATCCTGCGTAGAAGCTTTTTTACTAACACGAATATTAACCACAGGGTAATGCCCCCCGGAAGGCAAAGAGCCGTCACGCATCCCACGGCCACGCATACCGCCCATCATCCCCATGCCACCAGCCGAAAATTCAAGACTACGCAAACTTAACTGAGTGCCTATTTTTTGCCGGCTAAAATCAACCCAAATTTCTCGACGCTCCGCCGGTGCCAGCATTAAATAAGGGACGGTTTCTACCTGCGCCAATAGCCCCCCATCTGTTGCAATCACTTGAATCGGCGAACCATCATCCCAAGCC
>JALSIU010000275.1 GCA_026989715.1 Methylomonas sp. | reverse complement strand
CTCTAATATTACATCAAACATCACTTTTTCCGATTCCATAGTATAGCCATCACGAATTTTATCTTGTAATTTTTTCCACTCCATGGGGTTATATAATAGCTGAGGATTTTCAACAATATTCGATAAGCCGTTTAAATTTTCAGTTACATGCTGTAAACACTGTTGCATACGGTCGTAAAATTGAAAGGCAATAATAGAGGAATGGACTTTTTCACTGGTCATTAAACAATGTTGCATGGCCTTATCTTTTGCTGCACAATCCTCAATGCTTTCCAAAGCTTTACTCACTTCCGTTAAGTTTGTCACCATATCCGTAAAGGCTGCGGTTAATGTTGTGACTGAGTCATCCCCTTCCCGCATGCTAGATTGTACTTGTGTTGCCGATAAAGTTAGTAATTTTACCGTCTCTCGCACCTGACTCCAGTCTAAATCAGGTTGTTGAGAATTTGAATTTATGATTGCCATTGTCCAATATTGATACCAAAATTTAAAATACAAACTTAACAATACACCAAGCGACACCTATTTTTTGTCCGTCATGGTGTATTATTAAATTAGCGATAGGGGGAGCGTGATTAATCTTCCATTGCAGCAATGCCTGCTGCCATTTCATCATGTGATTTCTGTGCTTTAAATTCCTGCCATAAAGCCTTTTCATTTTTCATACTGGTTTTAACCGCATTTTTAACGACTGTCTGCGTATTTTCTGCGTCTAATCCAACCAGTACATACATTCTACCTTCGGGGCCTGTACGTGTTTTATACACTTTCATTCCTGTCAGAGTGTCACTGGAAATCGTTTTAATTGTACTACTAGCTGCCGCATCCACAGTTTCTGTTGATCCCATTCCCGTGGTACCAATATATTGCTTCACCATTTTGGCAACTTTTACTTTAAATTGCTCAACAAGGTTTCCTAATGCAGCCGCCTTAGCCATATCTTTCATATAAGCCTGCCCTGCCTGCGATTTTTCAGCGGTGCCAACGGCCTGAACCTCCAAGCCCGGTACGGGTTCATCACAAATCCAACCAGGTGCAACTGTTTGATTAGGAAATACGCAATCTGCCGCAATTGGTGCAGGTGCGGCCAAAACACTAACAGGGTCTACTTTTTTATCTGCACAAGCCACTAAAGTAGTGGTCAAAATAATAAGTGCCGGTTTTACTAACTTCATAATAATGTTCCTCTAGTGGGAGTAAAATTAAACTTGATACTTTGCCATGCGTGTGGCAACACGTTTAATATAGTGTTTAGTTTCATCGTGTGGTAAATGTTTGCGTAAGTGTCGATAGACCTCACTCGCAGACATTTTATTGATTTTTTTAATCGCTTTATTAATATTATAAGAGCCAACAAAGCTTTTTGCGACATTTCCCGTTCCGGTATTGTAAGCCGCAATCGCACAAAATAAACGACTGGTGCTATCTTCAATTTTACGCAAATAATTATAGTAAAGAATATGCAAATAAGCGCCACCGACTGCAATATTATTGTCACTATTATATAAATAAGAAGGTGCCAACACTTTGGCTTTGCCAAAAAGATATTTAGAGGCATCTTTGCCTGCACTGACCGGTACAATCTGCATTAAACCATAGGCAGGAATATGTGATTTTGCCAGCGGGTTAAAATTACTCTCTGTTTCAATCACCGCATAAACTAACGCTACCGGAATCTTTTCTTTTTTAGCAATCTGTTGTACCCGAGTTGCAAACCGACTTGCTTTGGCAGATAACTTGGCAGGGATTTTAAAACGAACTTTAACAATTTGTTGCTTAGCATCAATGGGCTTGGTTTCTGTTGTTGCGGTCGCCATTAATTTGCCTGCTAATTGATTAACAGCCGGTTTATTATTAAGGTCAATTTTAGCAACTAAAGGAGCCATCACTAAGTTATTAACAGAAGGCTTGCCTGTTTTTACAACATCACTATGTTGTTTGATTTTCGTTTCAACCTTTTGTGCCACTACATCGTTAGCAAAAGCCTGTTGTTCATTAGTACTTAATAACTCGACAATATTTTGTTGTGCTTGCTGCTTTAATTTAGCAGCGGAATCTGTTTTGTAGGCTAAAAATTCAACTTCTACTGCACCCGTGGAAAAATTAACTGATTCGCGTACACGCCCATTTGCCGAGTAATTAACCCAGGTCGTTTTATCACTTTCTTTAAAATCCCCCCACTGCCGAATCACTCGCTGGCGGTAACGCTTCGATTCTTTTAGGTAAGTTTGTTGTAAATCTTCAAACCCTGCATGCAATGCTTTTTTATACTGCTCAAAATCTTGCTGTGTATTAGTAGCATACTGGTTTGCCATCTGTTGTTGCTGGTTTTTATAAGCATCAAAGTCATTCTCTGCCACCGCTGGAGTTGTTAACAATAACAATACCGGTATTAATTTTGCCTTCATCTATTCATCCTCCAAAACAACCCACATATACATCTTCTGGGTAATCAAGTCATTCCATGCATCACGCACTTTAGCCTTTACCTCAATACTTTCATTTGCCGATGTGACAGTTGCAAATGAAGTGACCGATGAATTTCCTGAAACATTGTCATTATGTACCATGACGACCTTGCTAACCACCGCATCCTGTGAAACATCCAGCCCGCCATGTGTTGCGGCCAATTCAACCACCGCTCTATTAAATAATAAAGCGCGTGTTTTTTCAGGCTTGATGTGTTTAGCCATTTGCACTACAACCCCTTCCTGCGGAGTTTTATTAACCCAACAAGGGCGGCCATTGGCATCCATTACATTGGCAACACAAGCAACAGGCTGAGGTTTGGTCGTCGCGCAACTACTTAAAATAAGTATGCACACAGCACTCCCCACAACCCTCCTAACGACTTTTATCATTATTCAACCATCAAACTTAAATTATTATAATTTACGAATCTAACACAGATTTTTGTTCTATGCCCTAATTTCTTGGCCTTGTCGTATAAGTTAAGCTCGTTTCAGATGTCAATACCTTATTTTTATTCTGCTTTATACGTAATGCTCTTGTTTTCATAACACCTGCCTCTACATTACCTTGACTGCCCTCTAACGCATAATACCCTGTGCCTTCTTCAGGTAAATAAAGATAAGCATGTCGTGGTAAATGTGTAAATTTTTTATTTGCCGCCACTAATTGTAAATGTTCCGTTCCATAAGGTGGACTCACTTCAAATTCAGCAATTTCAACATATTTATTGGCTTGATCTTGCGGAATATAGCGAACAAACCGCGCATCACCTTGCGCGTCATTTAATTCCAATAAATAAGAAAATTGCGCCCCATGACGCAATACATGGCCAACGATATAATAATAACCGGCCTGATTTAAGCGTACCAACAGTTTTATCGTATCACCCCCTTTATAATAAAGTGTCTCAGAACCATGCAGCGTTTTTAATTCAGCACGAAATTGATTACTTAATGCAATATTGTTATGTAGCAACATTTCGAAAGAAACCGCAGTCGGCTTAGAACGAAAGGCTTGATGTGCTACCCTTTCAATAATCACGCTATTGCTGTTGAGTACTTTATAATTTAAGTCCACCAAGCGATAGCTGACAAAAATATTACCATTAGCCAATATTTCATATTCACCTTCCATATTATATTTAGCGCGCTCAGGTAAGCTGACGGTGTGCAATAAAGGTGATAAATGTTTTTTAAGTGCAAAAGCAAATGGGGTTACTTCTTGTACATTTTTAGGAGTAGGCGGGTGTAAATAAATATTTTTGACTTTAATTCCTTGTGCCAAAATCTTTGCCGCAAAACGTAAGGAATTTGCCCTGCCTTCTAGTTGTTTTAGCTGGTCTTGGAGCTTATTCAAATCGACTTTCGGCCTAGCTTGTTGCTGATAACCGCCAAGCACATTGGCAACCAAACGCTTTTTATCATATTTGTGTATATTAGCAACTAATGCACGGGTTATTTGATAACGCCGGTCTGCCGACAAATTTTTCCGTAAAGCGTGTTGATTATCTGCAATGGCCTGGTTTAATTTATCCAACTCGCGCACATAAATAGGTAATGAATACTGGCTATCAATCCATGCTTGAAAACGTATTAAGCCTTGTTCATTGGCAAGCCGCTGGTATTGCACCCCTAAAATAGGCAATTCAGAGCGTGTGTTTACCTGTACAACACTACCGCAATCACCATATTGATTCGTACACGTTTTAACCTGATTAACCACATCCACTTGAATACTGCCGGCTAAATTTTTTAATGCATCGCGACGTGCTTTATCAACAGTCTTACCATAACCATTGCCAACAATGGTTTTGATTTGAGCTTTAGCTTTAATACCCATTGCCGCATCCAGCTCATTAAAAGCCTGCTGTTTTGCCACTGCATTATGTGTCCTCGTTACTTTAGCCGTATTATGATTTTCCTGATTTGGAGGCACGCCACTACAAGCTGTTAAGAGCATAGCACCGCTCAATATGATACTTGCCGTATTTTTTTTAACACTATTCATTTAGGGACTCATCATGCTTTTATCTACTGATTTTGATTATACCGATAAGCAAATCATTGGCAAATGTGCAGATAATTTGTAATACGCCCAGTACAGACTATAAAAAGACGTAGTACACAAGTTATTTGAAATATTTACGGAATTAAAAAATCGATGTAGGGCAAGCGGGAGTTTTTGTCTCACGACAGAACAAGTAACAAGGCTATTTTTACAATGCCCACCCAGCTTTAGCAGGTGGGTGGGCGGATTGATGTCACTCCCTTACTGCAAAGGATACAATAGAAACTAACATAAAATAATTACTTTATATATTAAGGTATCACCACAAATTGTCCCATCATGCCTGCATCTTCATGTTCTAAAATATGACAATGGTACATATAAGGCGAATCCGGATCAGCAAAATCTTCAAAACGAGTAATCACCCGCACCGTTTCATTTGGTAATACCAGTACAGTATCTTTCCAACCTGCTTCACCTGCACTCGGTGCTTGCCCATTACGATCTAAAATCTGGAACTGAATGTCATGAATATGAAAGGGGTGCGCCATATTGGCTTCGTTACTGATCGCCCATATTTCAGTATCACCTAGGCGTATGGTTTCATCAATACGTAGCATATCCATGGATTTATCATTAATAGTAAACATCCCCTCCATGTTACCTGCACCGCCATTACCCATACCGCCTCCCATGCCACCATTACCCCCCATACCTTGTTTAAGGACAAAAGGGCGAGTTAATACCGCATCTTCTGCACGTAATGTCTCTATGGTAACGAGTTGGCTGGGAATATCTAAGCCATTATTCCCTACTTCACCGACTCGAATACTCATAAGATCAAAGGTTTGCATATCCAATGGGTCGCGCATATTTGCGGTCTCAATGGTCGTCGGTGTGATTTCAGCTGAATAACTCTGCAACCGTAGAAATTTACCGCTGTCTTGACGTAAATCAAGCAGAATCTCAGCACGCTCTCCAGGAGATAATCGTAAACGATTTATGGCAACAGGTGCTTGCAATAGGCCACCACCACTGGCAATTTGATAGAAATTACGATTATCGGCAAAGCCAAAGTTATAAATACGAGCATTAGAACCATTTAACAAACGCAGGCGTATCACTTGGGCGCGAGTTTCTAGTGTGGGGGTTAATGCACCATTGATTAGCATATATTGACCACGTAATCCCACTCTATCGACCATATTGGTGAGTGTGCTATTCATATTGCCATTTGCTGCAATACGCCGGTCTTGTACAACCACTGGAATATCATCAACACCGTAATTACGCGGTAAAGCCAACTGGTCGCTCTCTGCATCATCAACGATAAATAAACCAGCTAATCCTTTATAAACATGTTCCGCTGTTTTACCTTCTAAATGAGAGTGATACCAAAGTGTTGCCGCTAATTGTTTGATTTCAAAAAATGGCTGCCAAGTGCTACCAGGTTCTATCACTTGATGCGGGCCGCCATCCATTTTTGCAGGGATATGTAAACCATGCCAGTGAATAGTGGTTTCTTCACCGACTTGGTTATTTATTTTAAATAACGCACGGTCTCCCCTAGATAGCCGAATAGTAGGCCCTAGGTAGTCGCCATTAATACCAAAGGTATCTGTTTGTGTATCAGGTAAAAAAGTTTTTTTACCTTTTTGTAAAGTTAAATCAAATACTCTTTGCCCCTGCTCATTAACAACCCCCGTGATTTGTGGAGGAATAGGCAAATTATTATCATTATTAATGAAGTAAAAACTATCGTAAACCAATGAGCTTAACCATGTTTCACTATTAAATACATTGGCACCCACTTCAGTTGCCAGTGCATAAACCTGATAGAGTCCACTCGGAAGGTTACGCGGTAAATTCGCTAACAACAAAACACTGCCGGATTGTTCTGCGACAGGTGTTACATTACTAACATAAGGTGCTGCATTGGCAAGCAGTTCAGGTGCGGCAAATAAATTTCCCGCCTTTAGAAAAAAAAGCTGTCCATCAGGTGATTTTATAGCGACATAAATATCGGCATTAGGACTGCTTGTGACTCGAATATTTAATTGTATATCCAATGCTTCATTGTATTTTTTCAACTCATGTCCATCGACATTTAGACTTAGCTCCCAATTAGCCTGTGCGCTAACTGGGGTAAGATAAATGCTTAATAAACTTAGCATGATGAATAATATTCTCATGATTACCTTCCTCTTTATATATTAGAATTTATTATTATAATTATATTGTACAGCAATTTTGATACAAAAAATGTAACCTACCCCCCATAAACCGTTAAATTCCAACTCGTTCCTAAAATAACCACAATTTTTTCTAATTGAACACTTTCATCGGCTTCAGCTGACTTGATTAATGCCTGATAACGCGCTAGCGAGGCTTCATTTTTAAGTTGCCAAGCGGCTAATTTTTCAACAATAGAATGCCCTGATTCAGATAACGCACTTTGCAATAATACGCAACTCAACTGATTATACTCATCAATCATGGCACGACGTGATAAGGCTTCCCACGTTGTTTCCTTGGGTAGTAATAAAATTTGCTCCCGTAACCAATCTAAATTCAGTGCACTGGCTTGATGGAATAAGCCTTTGGTCACTTCCTGTAAAGGACAATGTGTTTTTTTCTGTATTCTAATAGCATTAAGGCAGGCGGAAAGCGCATCACTTTGTGCAATTTTCAAAGCCAGCCCCGCACTCACACCGACATTAATCAATGCATCCACTTGTTTATCTATCTCTGCCTGTTCAGCTTGAGTAACTAAGCTACTTAAATCATCCTCTAATATTGCAATCGCATCCACATAATGTGCAGCAATGTCCACATTATGCTCGTTACGTACAAACCAGTACATTGCTCGTTCAACCCATTTCCGAATACGCAGCTTAATATCTTCCAGAACGGCTTCACTCACTGCGCCATCTAATTCACTCTGCATTTTCCAAATAACTTCAATATCAAACACTCGGCAAACCAAATGATAGGTATTGACCAATTCAGCAGCTGAGCAATTCAGCTCTGCCATAAAACGATGCGGAAACACAATGCCTAAGCGATTGACTAAACTATTAATCAGTTGATTGGCAACAATTTCTTTGCCTAAACGATGCTTCTGAATTTCAGCTTGATAAATCGTTTGCAATTGTTCGGGAAAATAAGCCATTAAAACATGCTTAAAAAGTTCTAAATTAATATGATCAGATTCGGTTAATAAGTCTGTTTTTAATAGTTGTTTTGTATAAGCGAGCAACACCGATATTTCAGGGCGACTCAACCCTTTACCTGCAACTTTTCGCTCTTGCATTTGTTTTGCATTCGGCAATTTTTCTAACGCACAATCCAAATGTGCCTTATTTTCTAAAGTCAGTATTAATTGCTTAATACCTTGCCAAACTTGCAAGGCTTCATGTTGAATCATAGTAATTGCATGATTTTGTAGATAATTATTCCTTAACACCAACTCAGCAACCTGATCGGTCATACTTACCAGTAATTTATCACGCTGTTTGGCCGTCATATCACCTTGCAATACAATACTATTGAGTAAAATTTTAATATTGACTTCATGGTCAGAACAATCCACCCCTGCAGAATTATCAATCGAATCGGTATTAATACTGCCACCGTGCAAAGCATATTCAATACGACCTTTTTGGGTAAACCCCAAGTTACCGCCCTCACCCACCACTTTACAGCGTAATTGTGCACCCTCAACCCTGAGTGCATCATTCGCACGGTCGCCTACTTCACTATTTGCTTCAGTCGCAGCTTTTACATAAGTCCCAATGCCCCCATTCCATAAAAGATCCACCGGTGCGGTTAAAATGGCTCTAATAAGTTCATTAGGTGTTAATTGCGTCGCAGTAATCGCTAAAACATCTTGTACGGCTTCACTGATAAAAATGACTTTATCCTGTCTGGCATAAACTCCCCCTCCTGTTGAAATCAGAGTTGCGTCATAATCGCTCCATGCGGAGCCTTGTAATTTGAACAAGCGTTGCCGTTCTTGAAAACTACTATCCGTATTCGGGTTCGGATCAAGAAAGATAGATTCATGATCAAAGGCTGCCAATAATTTTATTTTATCGGATAACAACATGCCATTACCAAAGACATCACCGGCCATACCACCAATACCGACTACGGTGAAGGGTTTAGTTTGAATATTGATGCCTAAATTATCAAAATGATGCTGTACCGAAATCCAAGCCCCTCGCGCTGTAATGCCCATAGCTTTATGGTCATAACCGGTAGAACCACCAGAAGCAAACGCATCATCAAGCCAAAAATGATAACTTTGGGCGAGTGCATTCGCATAATCGGAAAATCGTGCCGTTCCTTTATCCGCCGCCACCACTAAATAAGGGTCATCCGCATCATAACACTGTACTTGTGCCGGTTTGACAATTTCATTCGCCGCATAATTATCCGTAATATCCAGCAGGCCACGGATAAATATACGATAACAAGCAACGCCCTCATCTAGCATCTGTGCCTTTGGGTATATCTTTTTAACAACAAACCCACCTTTTGCGCCGGTCGGTACAATCACCGAATTTTTAGTCATTTGTGCTTTCATTAAGCCCAGCACTTCGGTTCTAAAATCTTCACGTCTATCAGACCAACGCAAACCGCCTCTAGCAACCGCTCCTCCGCGTAAATGAATGCCTTCTAAACGCGGCGAATAAACAAAAATTTCATAATAAGGAATAGGCGATGGCATGGCATCTATTTTTGCCGAATCAAATTTGATGGAAAAATAAGGAACCCCTAATTCATCAACAGTCTCTTTAAAAAAGTTTGTGCGTTCAGCGGCTAAAATAAGATTAAGATACCGTCTTAAAATACGATCTTCATCTAACGACTTTACTTGTTCAATCAGGCTTTCAATCTCAACAATATATTGCTCTGTATCGAGTAACAGCTCTTCTGTACCATTAAACCGTGCATCAAAAAATTTCACTAGACACTGCACCACCGCAGCATTATGTACCAATGTCTTTTCAACATAGCTTTGACTAAACGCAATCCCTATTTGTCGCAAATAAAAATACAAAGCACGGACAATATTAACCTCTTGCCACGTTAATTCAGCACGGATGATTAAGGCATTAAAACCATCATTTTCAACACGCCCTGCCCAACATTGTTCAAATGCTTCTTGAAATCTAGGTTTTAAAGATTCAATATCCAGCGTATCAACATGGGAATAATTTAACCCAAAATCGTGAATCCAAAATGGCTTATCTTGACCTTTTTTTCTAATTTCATAAGGGTGTTCACTACAGACTTTCACCCCCATATTTTCCAGCATCGGTAAGCTACGCGACAAAGAAGCCAGTTCACCAAAACAATATAATTTAAAAAATAATTGTTTATTTTCTGTTGCCGCTAACGGGCTGTATAAAATCCCCAGTACTGACAAACCTTGTTGCTCAATTTGTTCAAAACGCTTTAAATCCAATAATGCAGTACGTGCCGAAACCGCTTCTTTATAAGCGGCCGAAAATCCATCACGATAATTTTGTAAATATTGATTCGCTTCGGCTTCACCATATAAATAATGTAATTCTGCCGCTAATTCATCATGCCAATCAGATAAAGCCTCAATAATGCGTTGCTCTATGGCTTGCACATCATAATCAATACAACAGCCCTTTTTACTATGAATAATAAAGTGAATTCTAGCCAAAATGGACTCGGTTAAATTAACACTGAAGTCAGTATCGGTTCCTTGAAAAATATCTAATAAAATAGTCTGAATTTTAATGCGCGATTCTGTGTTATAGCGTTCCCTAGGCACAAAAACTAATAAGGACACAAAATGCCCATACACTTCATGGCGCACAAAGACACGCACACGCTGACGTTCTTGTAACTTCAGTACGCCTTTTGCACAGGTAATTAATGAATCAATTCCTGCCTGAAAAAGCTCATCTCTTGGCAATGAATTTAACACATACATTAATGCTCGTGCGCTATGCGAACTATTAGCAAGATCAGAATGA
Source organism: Methylomonas sp. (assembly GCA_026989715.1). Lineage (GTDB taxonomy): Bacteria > Pseudomonadota > Gammaproteobacteria > Methylococcales > Methylomonadaceae > Methyloprofundus. The sequence goes on along the minus strand of JALSIU010000275.1, from coordinate 1,837 downwards.
ATTAAAGCCTCCATTTTGCTGCGTACCAAAGGGATACTTTTTAATTCACATGAATAAGCGGATGAGGAATAAAGTCCTAGAAAACGTTTTTCACCAATGACTTTACCCGTATCATCATATTGCTTAATACCAATATAATCCATAAAGACCGGACGGTGTACAGTCGCTTTACTGGTGGCCTTGGTAATCATTAACGGATTATCATTGCTCAGTATTTGATAAGCATCATCACTTATCGGCAAAAAATTATTGGTCGGAATGTTGGCAATACTATCGCGTAAAATACCCAAACCGGAACCGGCCACCACACTGAAACCATACTTACCGTCCTGCTCGATAATTTGATATTCCCGGTATCCTAAAAAAACATAATGCGTATCTTGCAACCAAGCTAAAAATTCAATGGATTCGGACAATTCCGGCCTAGCAGCCGCCTTTAACACATCAACTTCCGCCTGCATGCTATCAACACACAATGGCCAATCTTCAGTTGCAGCCTGCACATCACGCAAAACATGTCGTAAATCGGTTTGTAATTGTGTCAGCAATTCGGTATCACTTTGCCGGTTAATTTCTATATGTAAGACACACTCTCTTAACGAAGCGGTTTGCTCATCAGCCGTTACCTTTAATAACTTACCTTGTGCATCCCTTTGCACCCAATAAACAGGGTGTAAAACCAATTGGTTAGCAAAGCCATAGCGATTAATTTCCATCGTAATGGACTGCAAAACAAAGGGCATATCCGGCAGTACAATTTCAATAACCGTATGTGTACTTTGCCAACCATGTTGTTCCAGAGAAGGGTTATAAATATGAATTTTTGCGGCAGATTCAGGTAAATGCAAAAAGAAATTCCAATGCGATAAAACTGCACCAAATAAATCTTCCAAGCTCTTATCAGCTAACTCTTCCGCTGTGGCAAAAGCATAATACCGCCGTGTAAAGAGAATTAACTGCTCAACACTATCATCCTGTATTTTTTGCGTAATATATTGCTCTAATGTCGCTAATATCGTTTCAATCTCTCTATTTTCCATCATCTTGCCTCTGTCACTTACATTTAGATACCCTGTATTGTAAACTACCAAGGTGCTATTAGTTTCAAAATAAACACATTTCAACTGAGCTCAATTTTTATCGCTTACGGACATATTTAAGATGGCTTTAACAGAACAACAAAAACAAAAAAAAGCAAAACAGAAAAAACTCAAACAAAAGACACGCACTAAGGCCGACACATCGCAACAACTACAAGATAAAATAGCCGCATACCTTGAATTTCCTTTTTATGAGTGCTTGATTCCTAATAATTTATTTGAAGCAGGTATTGGCAACATTCTGATTACCAGAATGTCCCCTCAAGGGGAAGTCGCCGTCTGCTCCTTTATTATTGATGTATATTGCTTAGGGATTAAGAACGTGCTGTTCAAAACGCTGCCTGTTCCGGAATACGAAAATGTGTTTAAACCCGGTATCGTTAAATCACATGGTGATTATGCGTTCTCTAAAATAAAACCTGCCTGTGCCAAAAAATTGATAGAAGGTGCCGCAGATTACGCCAAACAGTTAGGCTTTCATCCCCACAAGCACTACCAAAGTGTTAAAACCATTTTTGGCGAAGAAAAACTAGGTCGTTGCTGGACTCGGTATCGCTATGGCAAAGATAAAATGCCACATTATATTAAAGGTCCTAATGAATCAGCCGCTGAGGCTAATAAAATAGTGGCTACCTTAAATCAATCATGTGGCGCAGGAAATTTTCATTTTATGCTATAAGGTAGCGATGTCCACTAAATGCCAGTGGGCTCTCTAAGGTAAATAATACTATAGAGAT
>JALSIU010000274.1 GCA_026989715.1 Methylomonas sp. | reverse complement strand
AGGCTTTCAACAAGTATTCAATATTTCAGGCGGCTTTTTAGGTGTTTGTGCTTATGAATATTTTAATGACAAAACCCAAGATAGAGAACCGATTGTGACTGATTATGATCTAAAATAACCCCCCCCTAAAACAAGGACTGTTTGTTTTAGGGGCACAATAAAGTAGATATTGTTCGTACTCCATTTAAACTCGAAAATCAGGCTAACTAAAAGCTAAGATTGACCGCAATAGAAAAGGTACGTCCGCGTGTATATTTTCGAGTGACTTCATTACCTTGTTTAACAATGACATTTTGATCTATCAGATTTTTTAAACGTAAGTTAATCGCAAGCCATTCGTTAATATCTTGCGTGGCAATAAAGTCTAATTGGCTATAAGGTTGCTCGTATTTATCGGGTGCTCCTAAGATACCCACCGAGACAATCCGCTCCGCTACAAAGTTATACAGTAAAGTTGCTTTTGTTCCCCATGCAACATTATCATAGCCAATTTGAAAATTAAAAATATGCGGTGCATGCCCCTGCAATGGTCTATTGCTAGAGGTTTGTGCTTGCGTATTCTCGGAGGTTAACACAATGTCCGACTGCGACCAAGTATAGTTCCCACCCACATAAAAATCTTCCATCATCGGGTGGATAATATCCAAATTTTTCAGCACTTCTAATTCAAAACCCCAAACAGTGGCCGAATCCGCATTTTGATAGGTCAACAAGCCCGCCGTACCAGGTAATAAGATTTTTTCTATCGGGTTGGTCATATCTTTCCAGAAAAAACCCAAAGAAAAGTTTTCACTAGGAGACATATAGTATTCCCAGCGCATATCATAGCTGGTAATGTCGGTTTGTTTTAAATTTGGGTTTCCCGTTGTTTCTTGGTTCGTACTCGGGTCAGTAAAAGGCGCGGGCGATAACTCTCTAAAATCAGGTCGTGATATAGTCTGACTAAAGCCCGCTCGCAACTGCTGTTTATCAGAAATAAACCAAGTCGCGGCAACAGATGGCAGCATGTCCGTTTTATCTATATCAGTGACAACAGAATCACTACGGCTATAGGTTTCAACAAATTGCTTATTATCTTCCCAACGCAATCCCCCCGTTAGCCTCACTTCATCAAAAAAATTCATATCAAGCTGACCATAATAAGAAATTAAAGTTTGATTAGCTCTATAACGGTCTGTTGAGCGCGTTGCCTCACGTAGTAAAAACCCGGTTGGTGAAATATACTCAGGACTCAAAATATCTTCTAAAGATTCTTGACCCAGTACATCGGCATCACGCGCATCAGGCCCTGCGGCAAAGTAGGTAAAGCGGCGAATTTCAGAATCTCTATTTTTTTGCTGATGAATAAAGCCACTGTTTAAGGATATTTTAAAGTTATTCTCAAATTCTAACGGCAATTTCACATCCATGCGCCAACTCGCATCCTTATCCGTGAGCGTGCCATAGGAAACCTGGTTACTATCGGCTCTACGTGAAAAAGAGTAACTGCCATCATCATTTTGATCATAACGGTAATCACGTGTTTTAGGCTCATCACGCTTCGCTGTCGAATTTGTATAAATCCAATCTATTTTAAGATTATTGGCAAAATCGAATACATGCTCGCCACCGACTTGCTGCATAAATAATTGATTGGTGGTAAAACGCAACTGAGTTCGGCGAATATCATTGACTTCCGCATCAGAAAACCCATCTTTAATACGCGCTTCATCAAACGCTTGCCGTAAAAACATGGTATTGGTAAAAAAACGATGGTTTTCTTTGTATTTTGCTTCTAATGCCAAATAACCATTTAACTGCGTTTCCCTAATGGTTCTATCTAAGGTGTAATCTTCAATTAAAATCAAATCACCGTCACCATCAGTTCCCGATGATGCAAATTCACGTCTTATTTCATTCTGGTTATTCCAATTCTGTTTCCAGCGTACCGCTGAGGTATAACCTAATTGAAAATCCCCAATATTAAAAACATCCCCCATTGCCGCTTCAATTCGACCATCAGGGCCAATACGTTTAGGCTTAACATCCCATGTATTCGATAAATCCTTACCAAACCCCGCTAACTCTTCTTTCGTATAGCCATCTGGGTTAAAACGAGTTTGCGGCTTAATAGTTCCCCCATCTGCAATAGCATTAGCAATTGAATCAGGCAGGGCGCGTGTACCATCATCATATGTAATAAAATCCGTATCTCCGCCTTGATAACGCAAACCATTGGTAAAGCTTGTGCCTTGGTTAAAGCCTATTTGTCCCGAAAACTCAACAAAAAATTCTTCAGGAATACGTTTGGTACGCATTTCCAAGGTACCGCCGGCAAACTCACCGGGACGATCGACTGAATAGGTTTTTTGCACCAGAACACTATCCAAAAACATAGTCGGAAATAAATCCAGAGGAACAACACGCCGCGTGGGATCGGGACTAGGGATAGCTGCACCATTAATCAACGTAGAAGAATAACGCTCACCTAATCCACGAATAAAAATAAATCGCCCCCCAACAACGGTTAAACCGGAGGCTCTTTTTAATGCCGAAGCAACATCCGAATCACCATTACGACTGATTTGCTCCGAACCTAATACAGTACTCACAGAAGCTGAGGTGCGTTGTTCTTCAATAACCGAGGCTAATGTACCCGCCAAAAAAGGTTCTAATACAACATATTCCGCTAATTCAACCCCCGCCGGCGTTAATTTAAACTGCAGCTGGGTTGTTTTGTCTTTCTCAATGAGAACGTGGTCTTTGGTTTGGGTATTAAACGCGGAATGCAATAAAGAAAGGCTGTATTCATTAACAGGTACTTTTGCTTTAAATCGGCCTTGTTTATCCGTGCGAAAACGCTCGCTTAAGCCACTGAGAAAAATTTGCACATCTTTAACAGGTTTATTCGTTTCGGCTGATACTACCGTCGCCGTAATATAGCCTTCCCCTAGTAATTTTTTATCCGCTTTTTTCTCACTTGCTACAGGTTCATCAGCTGCGATATTACTCTCCAATGTTAAAACCGGCTTTCCTTTATATTCTGGGAAAGTTAGCATGACTTGCACATTTTCTTGCGCTCGCAACGGCAACGCAAAACCAAATGACTTATCTTGATAATTAATCGTCATCTGATAGTGGCCGGGAGACATTTTGCCATACACACTTCCATTATCGCTAAACGACGCAAAAGCTTTGCCATCCACTAATAATTTTGCATGAGTCACCGGCTTGCCGGCATGGAATAAAAAGATGGAAAATTCTGCCTGTTCGCTTGCCAAGGCTACACCGCTATAAAATACGATAAAAAACGAGGCAATCAGAGCACGATATACGGAATTCATTGTTTTCATTAATTGATTAGTTGACACATGGAGGCGAAGCGATTCACCACTATAGTGATGCTTCAGTAACAAACCTATGCAGTACAGTGGGTTAGGAGAGTAAATAAAATTAAGAAACTACGCACACTGCCAAGGCTCATCTTGACACGCTGCCATCATGCGCCGTAGCTCAACCCCTTTTTTAAATAATTCCGCATCTCTTAAAAAATCAATTTGGCGGCTTGCTTTTCTAAACTGCCCACTGGCAAAGTAGGCATATGCTAAGGCATAGCGTATGTTCTGATCAGCAAGCAAGCCTTGTCTATACAAGCTTTTTTTCATATTGGCAGCCTTTTCATAACGCTTTAAAGCCAGAAAAATAGCGAGGCGTTGCTTTAACTTTGCTTGCTGATCACGAATCCCCGTATTCAACATTAATGCCTTATAAAAACGCCCGGCACGACGATACACCTCAGAGGCTTCGGCAATCAGTTTAGGGTCATATTGCGCGGCCTGCTCCAAAATAAAAGCACCGGCATTCAAATTACCCATATCCATATAAGTGTGCGCCAATACTTTTGCAATTGTCACATTGGCAGGGTACTTCAAGCGTGCCGCTTCCATAATGGTTAATGTATCTTTATATTCTTTGCTCAACCGTAAAGCATTTCCAATCGCGATATAATCGCTGGCTTTTGCAGCCGAAACATGCAAATAATGCTTTCCTAATTGCGCGGCTTGCTGATACAGCTTTAACTCAACCAAATAAAAAACCTTGCGCCGCATAAAACGGTAATCATTAGGCATTAATTGCTGCCCTTTATTTAAACTGGCAATCGCAGCAGCAGGTTGTTGCATCTGCCAATAAGCCTGTGCCTGCATTTCCAATAAAGTGGGGTACTTCACAATCACCGGCTCGGCTTTATCAACCGCTACAACGACTTGCTTATAATCTTTAAGCGCGTAATGGGCTTGAGCAAGATAAACAAAAACTACCGGGTCTTGCTGACCATATTGAATCGCCTGCTGTAAACTATCAATGGCCGCCGGCATATCGTTTAAATTCATATATGCCATACCCTGCAACGTGTAAAAGCGCATCAAATCTATACCTTCCGCTTCTTTATCAACACTTTGCAGTGCCATCAAGGCGCGGTCATAATGACCATCTTGCAACATCATAGCGGCTAATGAAATAAAATCTGTTTGCTTCGCTTTTTTCGCCCAAACAGAGTGCGTGTTAGTGATTAATACGCTACTCAACAATAGCAATATCAGGTGTTGTTTCAATATTTTCATACCCATAAACTATGTAATTTCTTGTTCAATAACACTTAGGAAAGATCAAAGCGAATCTTTTGTTTTGCCCAGACTTTCACTTTTTTGCCTTCATATTTAGCAGGTTCAAAACGCCAACTATTAATTCCTTGGATAGCCGCCTCATCAAAAACACCCGCTGGACTGGACTCTAACACTTGAACCTCATCCACCCTACCGTATTCATCAATCAGAATAGATAGCACAACATAGCCTTTAATTCCCTTTTTCTTAGCAGATGTCGGATATTTAAAAGCACCGCGTGATTTTGGCTTTGGTGCCACATCCACTAAGTCTTCTGTCATTACTGAATTACCGGTTTTACCCAATAAGCCCTTATTTAAATCATCGATGCCGCCACCTATTCCTGGCAAGCCTAAATCAATGCCTGATAATGAAGAATTTAAACCTTTAAAGGGCGCAGGAGCTCTTGCCGTACGACGCACCCGCTTGGGCTTGACTTTTTTAGTTTTCTTCTTCGGCTTTGGCTTAATCTGTTTAACAATGTCCATTTGCGTGCTTTTAGTCTTTTCGACCTTTTCCACATCCGCCGCATAACGGTTCATCACCAATACCAGACCAAAGACCAGAATCGGGCCAATCATCATCGAGACGATAGCCGCCCCATGCTTAGTAAATTTCATGACAACAAAATTTATCCTGCTTCTTTTTCTGTCGCCACACCGACACTGGTGGCACCGGCAAGCCTTGCTTGGTCAACGACTTCAACCAATTTACCGGCAGGCACCCCTTCATCAATGACAACCAAAATAGATTTTTGGGTTGCCGTGCTGAGTAAGTCACGTAATTTGCTTTGAATCAACCAGACACGTATCGGCTCACCATCTAAATAAATATCACCAAATTTATCAATAAATAGGCGAATCGCTTTACTCGATGCCATCGTTGAACTACTGGCACTCGGACGCTCTAATTCCAGCGTCATATCCTTAACAAAAGTCGTTGTGACCATAAAGAAGATAAGCAAAATAAATACAATATCAATCAGAGGCCCGATATCAATGGTGGTATCAGGCTGTTCGGTTTGTCTTCTGCGCATAATAATAAATCGCTTAAATAGTATGTTAATAACAACTTATGAGTTAAAAATGGCGTAAAACTAAAATATTAATCTCTAGTTTTAGCCGTTCTCCACCTCAAAATTTGCATGCGTATAATTTAAAGTTCAAGACTGAGTGGAAAGTAAGTCTTTCACTTGCTCTAAATCAGCGGCTAAGTTGTACTGCCGCCGGTTCAGTGTGCTTTGTACTAATACCCCAGGAATCGCAACAGCCAAGCCCATCTGCGTGGTAAACAAAGCTTGTGAAATCCCCCCGGCAATACCACCTGACTGCGTAAACAAAGCCATAGAAGCCAATGAATCAAATGTTTCTATCATGCCGGCAACGGTACCTAACAAGCCGAGTAAAGGTGAAATCATGACGATAACTTTGACCAAAACAGAGTACCGGCGCATCTCTTTTTCATATTCCGAAAACTCGCCATCTAAGTGCCATCGCAAATCCCGAACACCCGAGTTCTTAAGCGCAACCCCTTTCTTAATGGCACTATCAAGAATATGATGTGCCGCCGCATCAGGTGTTTTTCGGTAATAAGCCAACATGTCACGCACACTCATACGGTGGCTTTCTTTCAGCACCCAAAAACGATAACCTAGACCGTACCAAAGCAACATCGTACATAACAGCAGGGGCGGCATCACAAAGCCTCCCGACTCAAATAACTCTTTGACCGCAAGAAAAACAGTATTAAAGTCCATAGTAATTAAGCAGATTGCGCTGCGGCAAATAATGACTCATTACGTCCCTTTTCTGTTGGCAATGATTCACTCTGAGCGTTATCAGATTCCCCCAGCATAATATTAGTAATACGCAAAGCCGCCACATCCATATCGCGCTTAATATTTTCCGCCCAAGCCGTTAATAATGATCCAAACAACAGCGTTGGAATGGCAACGGTTAAACCTAACTCCGTAGTCACCAAGGCAATAGAAATCCCCCCTGATAAAAGTTTAGGATCTCCCGTACCAAACTCGGTAATAATATCGAAAGTTGAAATCATTCCTGTAACCGTACCTAATAAACCCAGCAATGGCGACACGGATGCAATAACCAGAATAGAGGTTCCAAATTTATCTAAAACAGTCGATTCTTGTAAAATCGCCTCGGAAATAATATCTTCCATATGCCCGCGATCATCTTTAATATGTCGCAAAGTGGCCGCCATCACCCGAGAAATAGCACAATCCCCCGTTTGACATATCTGCTTGGCAATATCCATACGCCCTGCGTTCAGCTGCGAAATAATACTTGCGGTTATTTTTTCCGTATCAGAACTATTACTTTTCAGCAAATAAATCCGCGCAATAATCAACAGTACCGCCAAACCACCTAAGCCGACAATAATCCAGCCAATAATACCGCCAGACTCAATAACACTGAGCACGGTCTTTTCAGGTGTTTCTTCTATCGCTTTTTCTCGCGATTCAAACAAAAATAACTTTAATTGCTCAGGTTGCTCACCTTTATTAAGTGCCATGGCCACATCGGCGGCCGGCTCGCGCCATAACTTCAAATGATTTCCACCTGCCGGCACTAAAGCACCGCTCCCCGCTGCACTCACGCCATAAGCGGCAATATTGCCTATTTGAATAATATTGCCTTGCACTTCTTTACCACTAGCTAAAAAAAACTTACCTTCCTTTTTGCTAACTTCTCCTAAGCCCTTGATTAATTCAAAGGCATGCTTAAATAGGAAGTCTACCTTTGCGAGGTCATCGCCCTTGCTATAATCGGCCTGCGCCTCTACATCAATCTGATATTTTTTTAAAGTCGCTTCGGCCTGTGAGTAAGTCATTTGCAAGACCTCATCTCGCTCTACCCCTGCCATGCTTTTATTTTCCACCTCATTAAGCTGACTCGTCATCCGCTCTATCTCATTGGCACGTGCCACAGAACCACGCTCTAACGCACTAATTTTATTCATTAGCTTACGTTGTTCTGTTTTAGCTTTATTTTTAAAACTCGCCAAGCGTTGTTGCAACTCTCTTTTTTGAGCATCTAAAAAAGCATACTCATGCTTATACGCCGTTTTTAAATCGACGGGCTTTACTTCTGCTGTCGCAGGCGTTTGCGCATAAGCAACATTGATTAATAAAGGTAAGATTAACAGTAATTTTTTCATCATGACTTCAACGGATTGGGTAATTCAAAATAGCCTTGGCGGATTTGTTTTTTCAAAGAGTCAAACAGTAAATTGATTTGCTCAATTTTTACATTATTACTAACCTCCATATACTGCCAATTTCCTTCGCCCTGTTGGCTGACCATACCGACACGTTTATCACCCGTTTGAAAATACATCAATGCAGTGCCTAATTTTGCAATATCAGCCAAGACTTGCTCACCGTTTAAAGTAATCGTTTGTTGATAAATTCCATTTTCTTTACTAAGTCGAATTTCATCTTCAATAAATGCCCACAATCGATTGACGGCTTTTCTGGAGTCTATCAATTTATTATCAACTTGATTTTCTAACTTATCGATATCACTTAAGCGATCCGCTATTTTAAAGGGAAAGCCCTTACTCACATAGACACGATATTGCGCAATCAATTGGCTGACAACTGGTTGCATACCATCGCTTGCGGCAGAATTTTTGGCCAATTCTTCTTGTACCTGCGCTATCGACTGCTGTAATTTTTCAAGCGCAATTTTTTGACGACGCTCTTCAACACCCAAGTCGGTTAATTGCGATGACAGAGATGTCATTTGAATATGATGGCTTTCTTTGGCTAAATCTAATTGCACTTGCAACGCTTCAACTTCACCACGCACTTTAGCAAGTGATTTTGCCAAGTTTTCATACTCTTCTGCCTGAACAGAACCGGCAACACACAAACTTATCCAAAAACAGAGCTGATAAGATTTCTTAAATATTGTTATAGGCATAATTGACGACATTTAATTAAAATTCCGCACTCAGTGCAGTTTTGTTTAATAATTCAATATGATTAAATAACGCGCATCATCTTTAACAACAATAAAGCATAAGCACTAAAACATTATATAAATATAATAAATTACAAATACTTATAAAATAAAAACGCTATAATAAAATCATAAAGATTAAAATTATTTAACAAACTATAGCCAAGAAATATGACAGTTATATGTCAACTGTTTTTTTATTTTTTGTCATACTCTCGTCACAATGAATTATTAATCTACGACTTGTTTTCATTACAATATTTTTTGATTTTTTTCTAAACGGGAAATTTATATGTCTCATCACCAACGCTCAAAAACTAAGCTTGCAACAACCATCGCCGGTTTACTACTCAGCGCAGCCTCCCTTAGCGCACATGCGGCAACCGCAAGCTTCGACTCGGCAACAGCAACCATTGATCTGCCTGTACTAGAAATTGCATCAGGCAGTAACTCTCCTGCCTTTCACGCTACATTCTCTCTTGTTAACAATGCAGGTACGACTGAATTGCAACTTGCCTCAGCAACACCTGTTGATAATATTGATGGTCAACGCAATACATTTGACCCAACAACACAAGCCCTACATATTGCGGCACTGCCTTTCAATGGCCAAGAGTATTACGCAAAGTTAAAACTTATCCCTAACACCAACCCACTGCGTTTTTCAGTAGAGCAATTTGTTAATAACGCATTTGAAGGTTGTCCTAGCTTTGCAACGGCCGGCCCTACCAGTGGATCATGCCTTTTAACCGGCACATACACACAAGACATCACCCTAACAAGAAACATACAATGGATTTTAAATGGTGCTGTTTTTATCGGTGATGACAAAACCAATAGTGCAACCTTAACCATTAACCCTGGTACAGAAATTTTTGGTCAGCAAGGAGCTGATTATTTATGGATCAGACGCGGCTCTAAAATCATGTCTGAAGGAACGCCTTCCGACCCTGTTGTTATGTCAGGCCCAGAACAACTATCTCCAGGCGAATGGGGTGGATTAGTGATTGCCGGCTATTCACATGTTAACGGCTGTAATGCATCAGATACCATTTGTGAAGTGCCTTTTGAGGCAATCACTTCTGAATCTTATGGTGGGGATAATCTTGCTGATAACAGCGGTGTTTTAAAATACACACAAATTTTATTTGCAGGCTTCCAAGTACGCCCAGATGAAGAGCTAAACGGTTTAACCTTACTATCTGTTGGCTCAGGTACCACCATTGACTATGTACAAGTTCATGCCGGTTCAGATGATGGTGTGGAAATGTTTGGCGGTACACCACAACTAAAACACATGGTTTTAACTAACAACAATGATGACAGCTTAGATTGGGGGGGCGGCTGGACAGGTAAAGCTCAGTTCGTTTTAATCAAACAAGCCGCTGATGATGGTGACCGCGGTATTGAAGCGGATAACTTCAAAAGCAACCCAGACATTGCTCCACGCTCTAACCCGACGCTAGTCAATATGACCCTATTAGGCTCTAGTGCAGGTAGCCAAGGCATTTTATTACGTCGCGGCACGGGCGTTAGTATTCATAACTCGGTTTTCACAGGTTTTGGTAGCTCATGCTTACGAATTGATGGTGATGCAACATATGCTTTTGCTGGCACACCAGGTAATTTGAGTGGCGGTTTAACCATTGAAAATTCTTACGTCAACTGTAATACTAATTTTACAGATGAGGCAGATAAGCTATTTTTAGTCAGTGACTGGTTCAATACCCAACCAGGAAACCACGCTGGAGACCCACAACTTAACGGCTACCTACCGGCAGCTGGCTCACCATTATTAACAGGTGGTGCGCCAATACAAGGCGATGCATTCTTTGAAGCAACAAATTATGTTGGAGCGTTTAAAGATGCTAACGACGACTGGGCAAAAGGATGGACATTTCCTTTCCAATAATCACTAACATCTAATCACCAAAAGAAAGGGCTGCGTTATGCAGCCCTTTTTTTATCTTTAAAAATAACCCCTTACTCGGCAGCTTTATCTCTAATTTTAAGCAACCAGCCATCTTTACCATTACAGCCCATCATCGCATCCGCATTCACATGAATACGCGCATATTTACCATTTAACGAAGCAGGCAACTTTGCGCTCACCGTGTAATAAGTTCCATTAAAATCCACCTTTGGCTTTAAAGGGACTTTCTTAGCAACAACTTCAATGGATCCCGGCTCAGCATAACCAGATACGGTAAATGAAATCTCAGACTCCGGATCAACTTCAGACATATGTGCTGGCGTAAAACTTTTAAAGCGAGGCTTTTTACAGCCATTACTCGAATATTCTGTACCATAAGCAAAAACAGAACCCGAAAGCCCAATACTTGCCACTAAACAGGCACTCGTTAAATAGTTTTTTATCATTTTTGATTCCCCTTTATTATCATTCTATCCAGTAAAGGCTGAAGTTTACTGCGAATACACAAATTCCTCCAGTATTATTGCTAATATTTAAAATAATTTTCTTTATAAAAATCAAAATTATATTTGACAAAACAATAAAGTAAGCAAATAGAGTAGTAGATTCGTGATACAATAGGGTTGTTTTGTCTAATTTTCTTTAAATTACTTTGGAGTTGCGATTCGTGGTAACTGTTAATACTCGCCGTTCAGTCATGACACTGTTTTCTTCCCCCACTTGCGCTATGAGTCATTGCGCAAGATTAGCGTTACATGAAAAAGGGGTAACGGCAGAAATTGAATATTTTGACCCTAGCGATCCACCGGAAAGCCTACTAGAACTAAACCCTAACGGCACATCCCCGACTTTGGTAGAGCGCGATTTAGTCCTATACGATGCGCGTATTATTATGGAGTACTTGGATGAACGCTTCCCGCATCCACCTCTACATCAAATGGACCCTGTATCCAGAGCCAATGCGCGCATGATCATAAAACGTATTGATCAAGACTGGTATCACTTACTGGATGAAGTCTTAAATTCCGGTGAAAAAAAATCTGCACGCGCCAAAAAAATGCTCAAAGAAAGCTTGATTGCTGCTGTCCCTTTATTTCAGGCCAATGAATTTTTTATGAGCGATGATTTTTCATTAATTGATTGCACATTAGCCCCTTTACTGTGGCGACTATCCAGCATCGGCATTGAATTACCTGAAAATGCTGCCGTTATTACAAATTATGCTCAGCGTTTATTCGCCCGTGAAGGCTTTCAAGCAAGCCTAAGCGATGAAGAGCAAGATATGCTTAAGCCAAGTACTAAAAAATGACTCCGTTAAAACCTTACTTAATTCGCTCAATTTACGACTGGATTATTGATAATGACTTAACACCGCATTTACTTGTTGATGCAACGCACCCTCATGCAACATTACCTCAGGAATACATTGAGAACGACAAAATTGTGCTTAATATTCGTCCTGCGGCAATAGACGCACTATCACTCGGCAACACAACGGTCGAGTTCAATGCGCGTTTTAATGGCCAGCCCATGCACATTACCGCACCGATTCCTGCCATTATGGCAATCTACGCACGCGAAAACGGCAAAGGCATGGTATTTGACCAAGAAGACGATGACTACCCACCGTCTCCACCCGATGATACGCCACCGCAACACCCACATTTACGTGTTGTAAAATAAACCTCAACTCGAAAAGCCTGAGCCTTAAAACTCAGGCTTTTTTATTGGAAGCATCAAAAAACTCACCCAATTAATCGCTCCATGATTATTTGCCCTGCTTAACCGAAGCCGCCACTGACTCCCCTTCCTGTAAACGCCA